>JAYUXO010000124.1:0-4790 GCA_043753505.1 Comamonadaceae bacterium | reverse complement strand
TGGCACCCAGTCGAGCAAGTCGGTGGCGGGCTTGCCGGCCACGCGTTGCAAGGCAGCGGCCATCTCGCCCACCGTGGTGCGTAGCGCGGGCAGGTTGATGGCGGTAAGCGGGCCCCAAGTCCCGGCGGGGGTTTGAGCGGCGCACAGCAAACCTTCGATGGTGCGCGCGGGCGAGGCCAGGGCCACGGACGTGTCGGCGGGCACGGGTACTGGGGCACGAATGCCCGCCAAGGGTTCGCGAATCATGCCGCTCAAAAAACTGGAGGCCGCGCCGTTGGGCTTGCCGGGGCGCACGCTCACCGTCATCAGGCGCACGTTGCGGGCCACCACAAAGCCTTTGCGTCCGTAGTCAGCCACCAGCTGTTCACCGATGAACTTCTGTATGCCGTAGCTGCTTTGCGGGGTGGGCAGGGTGTCGTCCTTAATCACGGCTGGCAAAGCGTGGCCGGGTGGGTTGCCAAAGACGGCCAGCGAGCTGGCAAACACGAAAAGTGGCTGGGTGCCCAAGGCCCGACTGGCTTGCAGCAGGGCGCGGGTGGCGTCCAGGTTGCTGCGTAGCCCCAAGTCGAAATCAGCCTCGCATTCGCCGCTGACGGCGGCGGCCAGATGAAAGACGACGGCGGTGTCTTTTGCGGGAAGTTGTCCGGCTGCAAGCAGGTCGTTCAGGTCTCCTCCTGCAAACCGAATGCGTGGGTCGCGGGCCAGGTCGTCTGGCGGGGCGGCGCGGTCAGTCAGGGTGATGGTGGTAACCGGCTGTGGTGGGGTGCCGTTGAGTGCCAGGGTGGTTTGGGCTAGCAGGCTGCGCGCCAGACGTGCGCCGAGAAAACCACTGCCGCCGGTGATGAGAATGTGCATGGGGTGTCTCCGACTGGCTTGAATTGCTATGAATTGCGTAGCTGCTCGAGCAGGTTTTGTAGGGGCTGGTGGCTTGTTTAACTTGGTTTTTGTAGTCTACGGATACAAGCAATGGGGGGTCAGGGCCCAATTTCGTACGAGCTGTTAGTTCTTCGATGCAATCGTGTCTCGAATCGGGATCTGACCTCCATTGCCAACCCTTTTCTTCCACCCCAACCCCAGCGTCGTGCCACCGGGCACCGCCCCACGCGCAGGGCGGTACTCGCAGCCGACCCAGCCGCTCCAGCCGCATTGGGCCGAGACTTCGTCGATCACTTCAAACAGATACGGGTAGTTCAGCTCGCCCACATCGGGCTCTTGCCGCTGGGGCACACCAGCGATCTGGATGTGGCCGACGCGGCCTGTGGGCAGGTACTGGCGCAGCTTGGTGGCCACATCCCCTTCCATGACCTGGCAGTGGTACAGGTCGAATTGCACTTGCAGGTTGGGCTGCGCCAGCTCACACACGATGGCGTGGGCGTCGGCTTGCAGGTTCAAAAAGTAACCTGGCATGTCTCGGGTGTTGATGGGCTCGATCAGCAGGTTGATGCCGTGTGCGGCAGCTTGCTCAGCGGCCCAGCGCAGGTTGCTCAGGTAGGTGGGTCGCAAGCTCTCGCGCGTGTGGCCGGGCGGCAGCAAACCCGCCATCACGTGGATGCACGGGCAGTCCAGGGTTTGAGCGTAAGCCAGGGCCTGGACGATGCCCGCCTGAAACGCCGCCTCACGCCCCGGCAGGCAGGTCAGGCCGCGCTCACCCGCCTTCCAGTCTCCCGGCGGCGCGTTGAACAGCGCTTGTTGCAGACGGTTGGCTTGCAACACAGTGGCCAACTCCGAAGCCGGATACGCATATGGGAACAGGTATTCCACAGCCTCGAAACCGTCCGCAGCCGCAACTGAAAACCGATCCAGAAACGGCAGCTCGGGGTAGAGCATGGAGAGGTTGGCGGCGAATTGAGGCATGGTGTGTGCGTTTGTTGGGGGAACAACCTTCACCGCAGAGGCGCAGAGAACACAGAGGTTCGCAGAGGTGGCAGCAGCTTCAGGTTTCACTCTGCGAGTCCCTGCGTGCTCTGCGCCTCTGTGGTGAATGGCTTTACTGGCAAACCAAACCGGCTTTCCGCTAGCGACATCAGCCCGAATTCTTTCAGCAAACTGTGCAGCCGCTGCGCCGCGCTGTGCTTTTTCTGTCCGGTGTAGCGGGCAATGATGAGCTCGTTTTTCAGGCTGTGCTCCCAGCCCACCAACTCGGTGACGGTCACCTGGTAGCCGCTGGCTTCCAGGTGCAGGCAGCGCAGCACGTTGGTAATCTGGCTGCCCATCTCGCGGGTGTGCAGGGGGTGGCGCCACAGCTCGGCCAGCGGGGTGCGTGCCAGGGCCAGGGCCTTGTGGCCGCGCAACACGCCCGCCACCTCGGCCTGGCAGCAGGGCACGAGCACCAGGGCCCGGGCCTGTTTGGCCAGGCCGAAGGCAATCGCGTCGTCAGTCGCGGTGTCGCAGGCATGCAGCGCGGTGACGATGCGGATGCGCTGGGGCAGCTGCACCGCCTGTGCGGCATCGGCTGCAGCCATGTTCAGAAAGTGCATGCGCTCAAAGCCCAGTTTTTGGGCCAGTGCCTGCGAAGCAGCGACCAACTCGGGCCGGGCTTCAATGCCGAAAATCTGGCTACCGGGCAGGTTTTTGAAAAACAGGTCGTACAGGATGAAGCCCAGATACGACTTGCCCGCGCCATGGTCGGCCAGTGTGAGGGGTTCGCCGTCCTGCCCTTCTCCGCCCAGTCCTTCATTCAGTAGCGGTTCGATGAGCTGGTACAGGTGGTAGACCTGCTTGAGTTTGCGCCGCGAGTCCTGGTTGATCTTGCCCTCGCGGGTGAGGATGTGCAGCGCTTGCAAAAGCGCCAGTGATTGGCCGGGACGCAGGTTGAGCTGAGCCTGGATGTCTGGCGCAGTCGGCTTAGCCATGTTGGGCGCCCATCCCCAACGCGGCCCAACCAGCAGGACCCAGCGCGGTCAGCGTGCGCATATTGGTTTCGTAAATGGCAGCTGCATCCGGAAATGCCAGCACGGCTTGCTCGATGGCGGACTCACGCAGCAGGTGCAAGGTGGGAAAAGGCGCGCGGTTGGTGCAGTTGGTGATGTCGTCTGGCGTGGTGCCGGCAAACTGATAACGAGGGTGGAAGCTGGCAATTTGTATCTCCCCCCGCAAGCCCAGCGTGTCAAGCACATCGTCGGCTTGAGCGAGAAAATCATTGAAATCCAGAAAGTCAGGGAAGGCATTGAGCGCTATCAAAAGCGTAGTAGCTCGAGCAGTATCTGCAATGGCTGCCAAGCTTTTTAGCTCATATGCGAGCGCTTTTAGAAGCACCGGTGCGTCGGGTGCCACGCACACCGCCCAGTGAATCTGGTTTTTGGTGTGAACGGCTTTTGCAAACGGGCAAAGGTTCAAGCCGATCACGGCGCGTTGCAACCAGACCTTTGTTTGCGCAATGGCTGCCGTCTCAGTGGCCATCATGGGATGGCGACCCGACTCACGCTGCCACAAACCGGCTGGGCTGCGCCACCACCAGTTTGGCCAGTTCATCCAGCAAGGTAGTTTGAATGCTGCCAGCAGCCCGCTGGGTTTTGATCAATTCAAAGCCGCTGGCGTTGGAGATGCGAAATGCGAGCATGGCCTCGTCGTGATCCGGCGTGACCGTGACGCTGCCGCGGCTTTCGACGGTGTACTCGAACCGATAGGCTTGCAAGGTGTTTTTCTCGGGGTGGCGCTGCTCGTGGCGATCGTGCTTCACATTGCCCTGCGCCAAGCGCTTTTGTACCCGCTCCAGATCGGGCGGAAAGTTCACCGTCACGCTGCCGCCCAGCGCAGCACCCGGTGCCAACGCTTGCATGGGTGCGATGTTCCAGGCCATGGCCAGATAGTTAAAAACCTCCAGGTTGCGCAACATTTTCTTGCGCGCATCGACCCGAAAGCCCGTCAGCTTCATCGGTGGCCAGGGCGTTTTGCCATCCAGCGAGAAGGTTGGGCCTGCTGGGTTGATCACATTCAGTTGGTCGGCGAGCTCTTTGAGATAAAGCCAGACCGTCTTGCAGGCGGCTTCTGTTTGCGCCGCGTTGGCTGCCACAAGCGCATCGTCAACTACCTGCACGGATTGCAGCGCGCTGGCTTGTTCTTTAAGTTGGTTGAGAAAGCTCACGAAGTCCCTGAAAATTTGAAGAGGGATGAGAAACCTTTGGGCGGTTTCCAAGGCGGTTCGATTTTAGGGTGGCAGCAGTGACACACCGGTAAGTCTGTGGTGCTCTTTGCTGGCAAACCGATCCGTCATGCCGGCGATGTAGTCGGCCACAGCGCGATAGCGGTCTGGCCGACTGGCGAAGCTGGCCCGCATTTCCCGGGGCTGCCGGCTGTAGGCGTCAAACAATTCGCGCACCACTTGCTGCGCAAGCCCGGTCATTTGGGTAACTTGCGGGTGCCGGTACAGCTGGTGCATTAAAAACTGCTTGAGCGGAGCGGCGTCCCGACGCATCGCTTCGCTGAAGCACACCAATGGCGCTGCTTGGCGCACCGCTTGCGCGCTGTCGGGTTGGCACTGATCGAGCGCGGCACGAGTCGCGTCTATCACGTCGTACACCTGGGCACTAAGCAGACGGCGAATCACCTCGTAAAGCAAACGGCGCTGATTCTTGGGTTGTGCCAGATGTGTGTGCTCTGCCAACGCCTGCAGGCGAAAGCGCTCAAACAGTTCAATTTCCTGCAGCTGCTGCATGGAGATCAGACCTGATCGCACGCCGTCGTCTACATCGTGCGCGTTGTAGGCGATCTCGTCGGCCAGATTGCAAAGTTGGGCCTCCAGGCTGGGCTGCGTATGGTTCAAAAAACGCGAACCCACTCCACCAGGCTCT
>JAYUXO010000123.1:0-4811 GCA_043753505.1 Comamonadaceae bacterium | reverse complement strand
AAAAAGGCGAGATATACAGCGCAGTAGTTGTACGTACCGCAAAGGGTATTCGTCGCGCAGATGGTTCCCTGGTGAAATTCGACGGTAACGCAGCTGTTTTGCTGAATAACAAGTTGGAGCCCATCGGAACCCGTATTTTTGGCCCTGTCACCCGCGAACTGCGCACAGAAAAATTCATGAAGATCGTGTCTTTGGCACCTGAAGTTTTGTAAGGAAGTGCCATGAATAAAATTCGTAAAGGCGATGACGTTATTGTGATTACGGGTCGCGACAAAGGGAAGCGTGGGAAGGTGTCCTTGCGAAAAGATGATTCGTATGTGTTGATCGATGGAATAAACCTAGTCAAAAAACATACCAAGCCGAACCCACTGAAGGGTTCCACTGGCGGAATCATCGAAAAATCGATGCCTATCCACCAATCAAACATTGCCATTTTCAACACGGCGACGGGTAAGGCGGATCGGGTAAGTATCAAATCTCTGGCTGAAGGAAAGCGCGTCCGCGTTTACAAGTCCAGCGGTGTAGAAATTAAATTGGCTTGAGGTTGAACATCATGGCGAGACTACAACAACATTACCGCGAAAAAATTGCGCCTGAGTTGATGGTTAAATTTGGGTATACATCACCCATGCAGGTGCCGCGATTGACGAAGATCACCTTGAATATGGGTGTGAGCGAGGCGGTGGCTGACAAGAAGGTCATGGACAACGCCGTGGGCGATATGACCAAAATTGCTGGCCAGAAACCGGTTGTAACGAAAGCCAAAAAGCCAATTGCTGGATTCAAAATTCGGGAAGGTCAAGCCATTGGTTGTATGGTGACGCTGCGTGGCATAAAAATGTACGAGTTTCTGGATCGGTTTGTGACTGTAGCGTTGCCACGTGTTCGCGACTTTCGCGGTATTTCCGGCCGAGCGTTTGACGGGCGCGGCAATTACAACATCGGTGTGAAAGAGCAGATCATTTTCCCTGAAATAGAGTACGACAAGGTGGATGCCTTGAGAGGTCTCAATATCAGTATTACCACAACGGCAAAGACAGATGAAGAATGCAAAGCGCTTCTGTCTGGATTCCGTTTCCCGTTCAAGAACTGAGGCATAACATGGCTAAAGCAGCTTTAATTCAGCGTGAGCTCAAGCGAGACCGGCTGGTGGCAAAATACGCAAAAAAGCATATCGAGTTGAAAGCATTGGCGGGGAACGCGAAAAAAAGCGACGAAGAACGCGCAGCTGCTCGTTTGGCTCTGCAAAAACTGCCGAGGAATGCGAACCCAACCCGCCAACGTAATCGATGTGCAATTACGGGTCGCCCACGTGGTACTTACCGGCAGTTTGGTTTGGGCCGGGCAAAAATTCGTGAGATGGCGTTTGCTGGTGATATTCCCGGCATTACTAAAGCTAGCTGGTAGGCCGAGCAGGAGTTATAACTATGAGTATGAGTGATCCCATTGCTGACTTGCTGACACGCATTCGAAATGCTCAGATGGTCTGCAAAGTAACTGTGTCAGTTCCTGCCTCAAAGGTAAAGGCTGCGATAGTACAGGTATTGAAAGATGAAGGCTATATTGATGGCTTTCAAATTAAAACTGAAGAAGGCAAGTCACATTTGGAAATCACCCTTAAATACTACGCAGGACGACCGGTGATTGAGCGCATAGAACGGGTCAGTCGGCCCGGATTGCGTGTGTATAAAGGATGTGGTGCCATTCCACACGTTCAAAACGGGTTAGGCGTGGCCATTGTTACAACCCCACAGGGTGTCATGACCGACCGCAAGGCGCGAGCCAATGGCGTCGGTGGCGAAGTGCTGTGTTACGTCGCCTAAACGGAGATATTGCCATGTCACGTGTCGGAAAAATGCCAGTCACTGTCCCTTCGGGTGTAGAGGTGTCTATACATCAAGATCGTATTAGTATTAAAGGGACTGGAGGCAATTTGTCGCTTTCTCAAAACAATTTGGTACGAATTGCCAACAAAGAGGGGAGACTTAGTTTCGAACCCGCCAATGACTCTCGCGAGGCAAATGCAATGAGCGGGACAATGCGGCAACTGGTCAATAACATGGTTGTGGGCGTCACCAAAGGATTTGAAAAGAAATTAAACTTGGTGGGAGTTGGATATAAGGCTCAAGCTCAAGGCAATAAATTGAATATGTCGATAGGATACTCTCATCCAGTTAACAAGGAAATGCCAGCTGGTATTTCAGTAGCCACGCCGACTCCGACCGAAATCATTATTAAAGGTGCAGACCGCCAACGTGTAGGGCAAATTGCAGCTGAAATCAGGGCTATTCGCCCACCTGAGCCGTACAAAGGCAAAGGTGTCAGGTACTCTGACGAGAAGATCACGATCAAAGAAACTAAGAAGAAGTAAGGAGCCGCAAAAATGCTAACGAAAAAAGAACAGCGGCTTCGCCGATCACGCCAAACGCGAATCCGCATTTTAGATCAAGGTGTGGCTCGGCTCACTGTAAATCGCACCAATACGCATATCTATGCCGCTGTCATTTCTGGCGATGGGTCTTTTATAGTGGCAACTGCATCAACGAGTGAGGTTGATGTAAAAATGAGCCTTGGTGCATCTGGCCGTGGTGGTAACACAGCAGCTGCACAAGTCATCGGTAAATTGATCGCCGAGAAGGCCATAGCGGCAGGTGTTGAAAAAGTAGCATTTGATCGCTCAGGATTTGCATACCACGGTCGAGTCAAAGCATTGGCTGATGCCGCTCGTGAAGCCGGCTTGCAGTTTTAACCGATACGGAAATAATTATGGCAAAAGTTCAGGCAAAAACACAAAGTGATGGTCCGGAAGATGGACTTCGGGAAAAGATGATTGCGGTGAATCGTGTAACCAAGGTGGTTAAAGGCGGTCGCATTTTGGGCTTTGCAGCTTTGACGGTTGTTGGTGATGGAGATGGCCGAGTCGGTATGGGCAAAGGCAAGTCTAAAGAAGTTCCTGCTGCGGTTCAGAAGGCAATGGAAGAAGCGCGACGGAATATGACAAAAGTGGTTCTTAAAAATGGATCCATCCACCATAACGTTAAAGGTCATCACGGTGCAGCTAACGTCATGATGGCTCCCGCACCAAAAGGCACGGGGATCATTGCTGGCGGCCCTATGCGGGCGGTATTTGAAGTAATGGGCATTACAGATATTGTTGCTAAGAGTCATGGTTCTACTAATCCCTACAATATGGTTCGCGCGACATTGGATGCATTGAAGCACTCCACTACACCTTCTGATGTGGCTGCGAAACGAGGTAAATCGGTTGAAGAAATATTCGCCTGACCGGGAGTTATGAAAATGAGCGACAGCCAGACCGTCAAAATTCAGTTGGTACGTAGCCCAATTGGCACGAAAGTTTCGCATCGGGCTACTGTTCGAGGGCTTGGTTTGCGAAAGCTAAACAGCACAAGTGAGCTTCAGGATACACCCGCTGTACGCGGGATGATTAATAAAATCAGCTACTTGGTTAAAGTTTTGTAGGGACAAACTCATGGAATTAAATGATATCAAGCCTGCAGTGGGCGCTAAACATTCAAAGCGGCGCGTTGGACGCGGCATCGGATCGGGTCTCGGAAAGACTGCTGGACGGGGCCATAAAGGACAAAAGTCACGTGCCGGTGGATATCACAAAGTGGGTTTTGAAGGTGGCCAAATGCCTTTGCAGCGCAGATTGCCAAAACGTGGATTCAAATCCTTAAAATTGAAGTTCAACGCTGAGGTTACGCTTGGTGCACTAGATAAACTCGTCTTTTCGGATATAGACTTGATTTCGTTGAAGCAGGCAGGGTTGGTAGGTCAGCTCGTTCGAAATGTGAAAATAATTGGTACGGGTACTATCACCAAGGTTTTGAAAATTAATGGTGTTTTGGCCACAGCTGCGGCTAAAAAATTGATTGAAACGGCTGGCGGAACGATTGCCTAAGTAAATATATACACTGAGTATTTCAAGTGGCAAATCAATCAGCACAAATTGCTAAAACAGGAAAATTTGGAGATCTGCGTCGCCGTTTGATTTTTCTGTTATTGGCTCTTGTTGTTTATCGTATAGGTGCGCACATCCCAGTACCAGGAATTGATCCGAACCAGTTGCAGCAACTTTTTAAAGGTCAGCAAGGCGGCATATTGAGTTTATTCAATATGTTTTCAGGTGGCGCGCTTTCTCGTTTTACTGTTTTTGCACTTGGGATCATGCCTTACATATCTGCATCAATTGTGATGCAGCTTTTGACATACGTTGTACCGACATTTGAGCAACTGAAAAAAGAAGGTGAGTCTGGTCGTCGGAAAATCACACAGTACACCCGGTATGGAACGCTAGCTTTAGCTATTTTTCAATCTGTCAGCATTGCTTTGGCGCTAGAAAGTTCACCAGGACTGGTTCTTTCTCCGGGTATGGGATTTCGCATAACTGCTGCAGTGAGTTTGACAGCTGGGACCATGTTTTTGATGTGGTTAGGTGAGCAAATCACGGAACGGGGTTTGGGGAATGGGATATCGATCTTGATTTTCGCGGGTATCGCTGCAGGGCTGCCAAGTGCGATCGGCGGGTTGCTGGAGTTGGTAAGGACTGGTGCCATGAGTATTTTGGCATCAGTCTTTATTGTAGGATTGGTTGGAGTAGTGACTTACTTTGTGGTGTATGTCGAGCGCGGTCAGCGAAAAATATTGGTTAATTATGCGCGTCGGCAAGTTGGCAATAAGGTCTATGGAGGGCAATCGTCTCATCTACCCTTAAAGTTGAATATGGCAGGTGTTATTCCTCCGATTTTTGCCTCATCAATTATTTTGTTGCCTGCAACGATGGTAAG
>JAYUXO010000122.1:0-4813 GCA_043753505.1 Comamonadaceae bacterium | reverse complement strand
CCGATTCAGCACAAAAACTGAATTCAATAACTCCGCCCGCCCCCATACATTCCACTGCTTTTGCGCTGCAAACCGGCTGCCGCCGCCAGCCGCTGCTGGGCACCCCCCACATGCGCATGCGTGATCGCCAGGCCCAGCGCATCGGCGGCGTCTTTGCCTGGCAAACCGGGCAGTTTGAGCAGGCGCATCACCATCTGCTGCACTTCCGCCTTGCCAGCTTTGCCGTAGCCTGCGACAGCTTTTTTCATTTGCAGTGCGGTGTATTCCGCCACTTGCAGATTGCAGCTGACCAGCGACGTGAGGCAGGCACCGCGAGCCTGGCCCAGCAACAACGTGGCTTGGGGGTTGACGTTGACGAACACAATTTCCACGGACGACACGTCGGGCTGGTAACGCGTCACCACTTCGCTGATGCCGTCAAACAGTACTTTGAGGCGTGCCGGCAAGTCGCCGCGTGGCAGGTGGGTGGTCGTGATCGTGCCGCTGGCGACATAGGTGAGCACGTGGCCTGCCACATCGACCACGCCAAAGCCGGTGGTCTGCAGGCCAGGGTCGATGCCCAAAATTCTCATCGTCACAGCCCAACTGCCAAAGCTGCCATTGCCGCCGAGGCGCAGAGAACGACGAGGGCCGCAGAGAGGCGGTGAAATTCTTTTTTGTCTTGACTCTGCAGCCCTCTGAGTTCTCTGCGCCTTTGCGGTGAGGTTTTTGACCTCAAAACATCAAACACCAAAATACCACCGCACAGAGTGAAAGAAGATGGGCGCTGCAAAGCACAGTGAATCCACCCGGTCCAGCAGGCCATTGGCCCCCGTGAGTGACTTGCCTTCACTGCCCCAGTTGGTGATGCCGCGATCGCGCTTCAGCGCCTTCATCACGAAATGCCCGAGCGACCCGGCGACGCAGGCAATCAAGGCCATGGCAATGGCTTGCGCGGGTTTGAACGGCGTGATCGGCGAGAAGATGCCGCCTGCCAAACCGGCCACTGCCAGCCCGATCATCCAACTGCGCCAGTTGAAGGTGCTGCTGATCTTGGGTGCACTGGGTGGGCGGGCCAGGTGGCGCGTGACCAGGTGCTGCACCACCATGCCGCCTTGCACCACAAAGACCAGAAAGAACACCAAAAACGCGTTCTTGCCTTCGTAACCCTTGAAGTTCAACAGCAGCAACGCGGGCACATGGCTCATGCCGTAGACGCAAACCATGATGCCCCACTGCAGCTTGGCGTTGCGCTCCAGAAAGCGCTGCGGATCGTCGGCCAGCGCGCTGACCACGGGAATCAACAAAAACACATACACCGGAATGAACACCGTGAACAAATCAAAGTGCTTTGTCGCCACCAGCCAGAACTGAATGGGCAGCACCACAAAAAACGCCAGCACCAGGCTGCGGTGGTCGCCACGCCGGGTGGGCGACAGCGTGATGAACTCACGCAGCGCCAAAAACGCCACCAGCGCAAACAAGATGGTGGCTACCGTATTTCCTGCCGCCCAACCCAGCCAGAAAACGCCCACCATCAACCAGGTGGTGTTCAGCAGCTTGCCGTAGTGCCGCAACTCGTTGTGGCGCGCCACACTGGCCGCATCGCCGTCACGCTCGCGCAGCGACAGAAAAAACACAGTGATGGTGGAAATCAGCAAAAAGCCAAACACCAGCGCAAACAAGGCACCCACTTGCTGCCCCGGTGTGAGGTAGCGCATGAAGTTCTGCGCCTGAAAAGGCAATTGCGGTGACCAGTCCATTAAATCTCCCTCAAGGCCATGATGGCCAGACGCGCCCTGTCCAGAAACGCGCGCCGCTCTTCTTGCGCGCCCAGTTTCACCGGCTCACCAAACGTCACCGAACACAAAATCGGCACCGGCACCACCTCGCCCTTGGGCATGACGCGCTGCACGTTGTTGATCCACGCCGGCACCAACACCACGTTGGGAAACCGGGTCGCCAGGTTGTACAGACCGGCTTTGAACGGCATGGGATCGTCGGCATGGCCGCGCGTGCCTTCCGGAAAAATAATGATGGAATCGCCCTGCGCCAGCGCATCGATCAGCGGCTGCAGCGGGTCTTCATCACCCTTTTTTTCGCGCTCCACATACACCGCGTTGAACACGGCGGTGGTCACCCATTTCTTGAACGGAGACGACGTCCAGTAGTCCTTGGCCGCAATCGGCCGGGTGATGCCGCGCAGTTCTTCGGGCAGCGCCGCCCACATCATCAGCAGGTCGGCATGGCTTTGGTGGTTGGCAAAGTAAATGCGCTGCTCGGCTTTGGGCGGGCAGCCGTACCAGCGGGCCTGCGCGCCGGTAAGCAGGCGGATGAGGCCTAAGAGAAACCATCCCATGAGTTTGGCAAGCATGGCGGGGATGATATGCGGCGGCTGGCGGCGTCAAAGGTGTAGCTGGCCAGTTCGCTGCTCGCCATGCGGCCATCGGTGTCGAAGCTGCGGGCGGCTGCATCGCCGTTGAACCAGCTTCAGGCTTTGGGCTGGCCCAGAGCCGTGTGGGTGAGGTTGGTGATGAAGGGGGTGGTGGGCTTGGGGTTGCGCGCGGTGCCGCCGGGCTCTTGCACGGTCATGCCGGTGATGCGCCCGGCGCTGCGCTGGTAGCTCACCTTCAGGCCGCTGGGGTAGGTGATGCTGGACAGCTCGCCCAGGGCGTAGTTGTAGGCGTTTTTGTAGCTGGAAGGGCTGGCGGGATTGTCGTTGACGGTTTCGGTTTTACTCAGGATGCGGCCAAAGGCGTCACGCTCGTACAGGGTGGTGCCGCTTTTGT
Organism: Comamonadaceae bacterium; assembly: GCA_043753505.1. Taxonomy (GTDB): domain Bacteria; phylum Pseudomonadota; class Gammaproteobacteria; order Burkholderiales; family Burkholderiaceae_C; genus JAAFIW01. The sequence continues at coordinate 2,045 of JAYUXO010000122.1, read as the reverse complement.
CTTGGAGTTTGGACAGGTGACTGGGTGAATCTACAAGGCAGGGTGCTATGGATTCAATAGCTGCTTGAGCAGGTTCTGCAAGGGCTGTTGGCTTATTTTTTGTGTAAGCGTGGGTGTGAGCCGTGATGAAGGTGAATGCCAGGACGCCTGCCAACTGGAGCAGCCAGCGGGCGGTTGGTTGGAGTCGATGGCGGGTTAATGGCTTCACGGGCGGAGTTTGCCATCGCGGATAGGCAGTGGTGAAAGTTGCTAAGGAAGTGGGTCGGTTTTCGTGATGCGGTAGATGTGATCTGACCCCAAATACCTGTGGTGCAGGCTTTTGTGGAGCTGCGCAGCATGTTGGCCAGCAACCGGGAGTTGGCTGGCAAGGTGTATTCGCTGGAGCGCAAGGTGTCGGTGCATGAGCGCAATATCGCTGAGCTGGTCGATTCGATGGCTGAACTGTTGGCGGCTCCAGCAGCGCCGGTCAAGCGACCTATTGGGTTTGTGCATCCGAAGGAGGGCAAGGGTTCGGATGACAAGTGAAGCAGGAATGCCGGTTCGGGGTCAAACCCGGCTGTAGCCCTAGTATTGATTGCTGAAACAGCTATTGAATTGGGAGCGCATGGAGATACATCCCCCAGTTCCAGACCCTCTACAGCAGTTATCGAATATCGATGCCGAGTGAGTCGGCTCGCCTTAGCCAAACCTCGGCCACCTTGCGATCACATATCACCCCAATACCGTGATAGTGGCAGCGTCCAACTTCGGCTAATGAAGCGCTGTCTCCATTTAATGCGGCAGCAAGGAAGTGTCGATAGGCCGCTTTCTCATCCTTTTTGACACCTTGACCAGTTTCATAGCTAACTGCCAGATCAAAGTGCGCAGCTGCGATGTCCGATTTGACTGCGAGTTTGAGTAGCTTGACTGCTCTGCGTAAATCTTTGGGATATATATCGTTACCAGATAGTGACCACGTGGCCAGCGCGTATGTCCCACGAGCGTCGCCCTTTTCGTGCGCCTGCTCTAACAAAGCGCTGGCCAGTACCAAGTCAGGACGCTTACGCCGTATAGCCTTCAGCGCCAATTCGTATGGGCCTTTTTCAGAGCCAGTAGTTGTCAATCCAGTCTCGCGGGTCAACATGGCTCCTCCCAAGGTTTGGGTTGAGGCAACATCACTTCACACAACGGACAAATGAGTGGAATGAATCCAGGAATAACAGGCCATGGACCCTTGTACCCGGGTGGCTTCTTGCTCGGGGGACGACGCCTCTGATCGCCTTTCTCCCCACCTTGATCCCGTCCTCTGCGCGCCTCCCCTTCCTGATGCTTTGGAAGATTACTGGGCCTTGATTTGTTGTGTGCTCAGCCTGGAGACCCTCAGGATCTATGAAGCTAAGTGGATTCCCTCCAACGTATGCAAACCGATTCAAGCCGCCATCAAGGCCGATTGGGTCGGCTTGGGTGTATCGGCCTTGATTGGGCTGGTAAGAGCGGAAGTAGTTGTAAAACAACCCCGTCTCAGAATCCACCATCTGCCCCGGAAACCGCAAATCAAACGCCGCCGCCGGGTTGGTAGCCGCCAGCAGCACAGGCTCATTCGTGAACGCTGCATTGGCGTTCTTTGTTGCTTTCAAGATGCCCGTGGGCTTGTTGTTACCAAACGCGCTGTAGGCCCATTGCCACACGGGTTTGTTGGCCTCGTCTGTCACCAGTCTGGGTGTGCCCAGGTGGTCGGTGTGCACTGCGTAGAACTTGCTGCTTCTGTAGAAGCCAACAGGGATGGCGCTGCCGTCTTCCGTGGGCAGCCAGATGTATTCGGTTCTACCCGTTCCTTTGGCACTGCCGTTGTCGTATTCCCCCAGCACCGCCCAGCTGGGCAGGGTTCCGTCTGCATACATATAAGCACTGCCCAGGCTGGCGTTGGTCTGGGCAGTGGCGTAGAGCCAGCCGAAGTTCTTTTTCATCCAGGTGATGAAGTCTGTTCCCAGCTCGGTCTGGTTCGGGGCCAATTGCTCGGGCTTGGGTTCGCTTTTGAAGACTTGCTGGCCCTGGGCGTTGTACAG
>JAYUXO010000121.1:0-11694 GCA_043753505.1 Comamonadaceae bacterium | reverse complement strand
CGTTTACCAATGAAACCGGCTCCATGCTGCGTGCAGATTTGATGGTGCGCTACAGCTTCTGACAACTGTCAACCTGTGCTCCAAGCAACAGACTGGATGTTGTCGCGTCAGGCCAAGGGGCCATCGCCTCATCGAGCCGGGTCGGCCTTCAGATGCAGCGTGGGACGCTTGAACGTGATCACCACAGGCGGTCGTGGCGATTGCACGGATTTACCTGCATTGACCCGGTTGTCGGCTGCGTGTGGCTGCGAGGAATGCAGTGCGTGCAAGGGTGCAGAGCGGTCAAACATGGCCTGCACCGTTGCCGCATGACCGCTGGGGCGTGGGCCGGTTGCTGTTGACAAATTCATAAATGCTGCTTTCATCGTTAAAGAGTCGGCATTGATTACCCAAACCAATTTGCCGTCTGTGCGATGCCGCACCGTGGCACATGCCAAGTGTCGTATTCACTATATTTTTAATAGCTGCTTGAGCAATATCTACAAGGGATACAGCCCCGTTTGGCATAAATATGAAGGGTGCGTGTTAAAGCGTAACCATTGGAATCCGGTTCGTCTGGATCCGCTCTGCTGTCAGCGCAACAAAAGACGCGTTGCGGTGCATCCCCATCCATGTGTGTGGACTGCCCAGGCGGCGACTTTTGAACAGCCCCTTGCTACTTCGTTCGCTACCGCACAGACGGTTTGTCCTGGTGCAAATATTGTGGCGTGGCACATGGCTTACAGAGGAACGCCTGATGAATTTTTTACCAAAGACTCCAGCACCCACACCCGCAGTGCGCCCGCGTCGTGGCTGAATCAGTGAGCCAGGCGGCGAGTCTGACAGTCGCGTCCAACGTGGCCTGCATCCCTTGGGAAGAGGTCGCTGCGTCCACACAGGCCAACACCCAGGACGGCCTGACGCCGCAAGAGGCTCAGCGTCGTTTCGCCGCCAACGGCCCCAACGAGTTGACCCCGGAGCTGCCCCCCGCGCAGTGGCGGCGCGCGGTGGCGCAGTTTCAAGACCCTCTGGTGTACCTGCTTCTGGTCGCCATTGGCATTGCCCTGGTGGCGTGGTGGATTGAAGGCGGCCTGGGCTGGCCGATTGATGCGGTGGTGATTGCGGTGGTGGTGTTGCTCAACGGGGTTCTGGGCTTCGTGCAACAAGCCAAGGCCGACAGGGCTGTGGCCGCGCTACAGCAGATGACGGCAGCCACCTCGGCGGTGATGCGTGGCGGCAAGCCGCTGCGGGTGCCCAGTGCGCAACTGGTGGTGGGCGACTTGCTGGTGCTGGGCGAAGGCGACTCGGTAGGTGCGGACGCGCGCCTGATTCAAACCCGGGCCTTGAGCGTGCAAGAAGCTTCACTCACAGGCGAAGCCCATGCCATTTACAAAGACCCTGCCACCTTGCAAAAGCCAGCCAGCCTGGGTGACCAGGTCAACCGCGTGTTCAAGGGCACGGCAGTAGCCCAAGGCACCGGGCTGGCGGTGGTAACCGCTTGCGGCATGGAAACTGAAATGGGCAAGATTGCCCACCTGTTGCAAACCACGGTGGAGCAACCCACACCACTGCAAACGGAGGTGGCGCATGTGGGGCGCATGCTGGGTTTGGCGGTCGTGGTGATTGCGGTGGTGGTGGTTGCCACGGCGGTGCTCATGTCTGGTGTTGGCAATCTGGCCGACCTCGTGCCTGTTTTGTTGCTCGGCGTTTCGCTGGCAGTGGCAGCAGTACCGGAGGGTTTGCCAGCCATCATGTCGGTGGTGCTGGCGCTTGGCGTGCAACGCATGGCGCGGCACCATGCCATTGTGAAAAAACTGTCGTCGGTTGAAACACTGGGTTGCGCCTCGGTCATTGCGTCGGACAAAACCGGCACGCTGACACGCGCCGAGATGACGATTCAAAAAATCATGACCGTCTCAGGTAGCTCCGATGTGACGGGCGTGGGTTATGCACCGCAGGGTCAGGTGCTGCAAGCCAATGTGTCTGCGCAGTCCGGGCCTCTTGAGCCCGGGCCGTTGCTGACCGAGCACACCGTGTTGCTGGGCGGCGGCAGCCTGGCGGGCAATGCTGACTTGCGCCAGACGGATGACGGCAAGTGGGAAATTCACGGCGATTCCACCGAAGCCGCATTCCTGGTGGCCGAGCGCAAGTTGGGCACCGAGGATGTGGCCCAGCGCCGCGAACGGCGTTTCAAGCGTGTCTCGGAGATTCCGTTCACCTCCGAGCGCAAGCTGATGTCAACGGTGGAGCTTGACCACGACCATGGCGACGCGGTGATGCTGATTACCAAAGGCGCGCCCGATGTGCTGCTGGCCCACTCCACGCGTGCCCGCGTGGGCATGGACGTGGTGGATTTGGACGAGGCGCTGCGCAAAAAAATATTGGCTGACGTCGAGAGCCTGTCCAGCGCTGCCTTGCGCACGCTGGCCGTGGCCTACCGCCCGCTGGACGCGCAGGAAGACATTCACGGCGGCCACCCGCTGGAGCGGGAGCTGATCTTTGTGGGCACGGTGGGCATCATTGACCCGCCGCGCCCCGAAGCGGCTGTCGCGATTAAAGAGGCGCAAGGTGCGGGCATCCGCGTGGTGATGATCACGGGTGACCATCCGCTCACGGCCACGCGCATTGCGCAGGATTTGGGCATCGTGCCCGCAGGGGAAGACCTTGCGCAGAGCGCTTTAACCGGCGAGCAAATAGACGCGCTGGACGACGCTGCGCTCGCCCAAGCGCTGAAAGGTATTTCGGTGTTTGCGCGCGTGGCACCGGCGCACAAGCTGCGCATCGTGGCGGCGCTGCAAGCCGACGGCCAGGTGGTTGCCATGACCGGCGACGGCGTGAACGATGCGCCCGCGCTTAAAGCCGCCAACATCGGCATTGCGATGGGCATCACCGGAACCGAGGTGACCAAGGAGGCGGCAAAAATGATCCTGGCCGACGACAACTTTGCCACCATCGTGAAAGCCGTACACGAAGGCCGCGCGGTGTTTGACAACATCCGCAAGTTTTTGCGCTACCTGCTGTCGTCCAACATGGGCGAGGTGCTCACGGTTTTTCTGGGGGTGGTGGGGTCGGGCGTGATTGGGTTGACCGGAATCGCCACGGGTGCAGGTGTCAGCACTGATGCTGGCACTGAAGGTCATGCGGCAGTCGTCCTGCCGATCCTCGCCACGCAGTTGTTGTGGATCAACCTGGTTACTGACTCTGGCCCAGCCCTCGCGCTGGGCATTGACCCGCCTGCAGACGACCTGATGGCCCGCAAACCCCGTCCGCTGACCGAGCGCCTGATTGACACCCGCATGTGGGTGAATGTGGTGGAAATTGGCTTGGTGGTGGCCGTTTTGACCCTGCTCACGCTGGACATTTATTTGCCAGGCGGCTTGATCGAGCAGGTGCCGGGCAGTGCGGGCAGCGAAGGTGATCTGACCACCGCCCGTACCGCAGCATTTACCGTGCTGGTATTTACCAGCCTGTTCACTTGCCTGACGGCACGCTCTGACACCGCCAGCGCGTGGGTTGGGTTGTTTGCCAACCGCTGGCTGTGGGGCGCAATTGCGCTGTCCACCTTGCTGCAAGTGGCAGTGGTGCATGTGGATTTTTTGAATGTGGCCTTTGGTACCGCACCGCTGTCGCTTACCCAATGGGCCATGTGCGCTGGCATGGCCAGCGGGGTACTGGTGTACAGCGAGCTACGCAAAGGCACCAGCCGGATGTGGCGCAGCTGGCGGGCTAACAGACAATGACGAAATCAGGCTGTAGCCCATATAAAAACTGCTAGAGCAGCTATGTATTCAATAGCGTTAAAGAGCAATATCATCCCGGCATGAGACACCTTGAAAATCACAGAATCCAGCGCATTGGCTGGCTGCGGGCGGCTGTGCTCGGGGCAAACGACGGCATCGTGTCCACCGCCAGTTTGCTGGTGGGCATTGCTGCAGCGGGTGGTTTTGACACTCTGCTGGTGACCGGTATTGCCGCGTTGGTGGCGGGCACAATGTCGATGGCCGCGGGGGAGTACGTATCGGTTTATTCGCAAGCCGACACCGAGCAGGCTGACATGGCACGCGAAGCCGCTGAACTGCTGGACAACCCGCAGGCTGAGCAAAGCGAGTTGACTTCCATCTACGAAAAACGCGGGTTGACGCCGCAATTGGCGCAGCAGGTGGCCCTGCAACTCACCCAGCACGATGCTCTGGCCGCCCACGCGCGCGACGAGCTGGGTTTGACACCCGAACTCAGCGCGCGACCGATACAAGCCGCGCTGTCGTCCGCCGCCAGCTTCGCCCTGGGCGCAGCGCTGCCGCTGGGTGTGGTGCTGGTGGCACCGCAGCAGTACATGATTGCCAGCATCACGGGGACTGCCATTGCCTTTCTGTCACTGCTAGGCGCAATTGCTGCGCATGCTGGCGGTGCCAGGGTGTGGCCCAGTGTGTTGCGGGTCAGCTTGTGGGGCGCGCTGGCGATGGCTGTGACGGCGGGAGTGGGGGCCTGGTTCGGAGCCCTGCTGTAAGCGATGGTGTGAGCGATGGTGTGAGCGATGGTGTAGCGCCTACCGCGCCAGATACCCACCATCCACCGGCAGATAAGCCCCCGTGACAAACGACGCCCGGTCTGAAGCCAGCCAGGCCACCAGCTCAGCCACTTCTTCGGGCTGCCCCAGTCGACCAATCGGATGGGCTTTGATGAGCATGGCATTCACCTCAGGATTGGCTTCCAGGCCTGCGACCATCGGCGTGTGAATAAAGCCGGGTGCCACCGCATTGATACGGATACCGTGTGCGCTGTATTCAATGGCTGCCGCCTGCGTTAGCCCCACCACGCCGTGCTTGGCGGCGGTATAGGCCGAGTTGGTACCCGAGCCCACCGCACCCAGGATGGACGCCATGTTGATGATGGAGCCACCGCCCGTTTTGAGCATGGCCGCAATCTGCTGCTGCATGCCGAAAAACACACCGTTCAGATTGATGTTGATCACATGTGCCCAGCCCTCCAGCGGGTACTGCGCCACCGGCGCGCTGGGGCCACCAATGCCGGCGTTGTTGCAGGCGACATCCAGTCGCCCAAAGTGCGACACCGTGCGGTCTACCAGCGTTTTGGCATCTGCTGGCTTGCCCACGTCGGTCTCTACAAACAGCGCATGCCCACCTTTGGCACGCACCATCTCGGCAGTTTCTTCGCCCTGTATGGCGTTGATGTCGCTGACCACCACCTTCGCACCCTCCCGTGCCCATACCAATGCCACTGCACGGCCAATGCCGGAGCCGCCGCCAGTGACCAAAGCCACTTTGTTTGTCAACATAAAAATCCTGTCTTGGTGTTCGCTGCGACAGCCGCAACGCAGCAAGCACAGTAGGACTTGCGGCAAGTGTTGTCGGTGCGATAGCGCACATGCGCCCGGGTCTGTTTTCCAGCGCTTATGTTGGCTAGCGCACAGACCCGCCTGCGCAACTCAGGCATGGTCATTCGGAAACCCTGAATGGAGCACCTGAATGAAAATCCTGTTAGCTGTAGACGGAAGCGACTACACCAAACGCATGCTGGCTTACCTGGCCGCGAACAATGAACTGTTAGGGCCGGATCACGACTACACCGTGTTCACTGCGGTCTCCTCCATTCCCGCTTACGCCACGCGCTTTGCAGGCGCACAAGCCACCACCGAGCACTATGAAGAGCAGGCCCAGCAAGTACTGGCACCTATCAAGGCGTTTGTTGACCAACAAGGGTGGAAGGCGCAGATGCGCCACGCTGCAGGGTATGCGCCCGACGCCATTGCTGCATTTGCCAATGAACACAAGCCAGATCTGCTGGTGATGGGCACACACGGCGAAACGGCGCTGAGCAATCTGGTGCTGGGCTCAGTGGTAACCGGCGTGCTGGCGCGGTGCAAGGTTCCGGTGTTGTTGATTCGATAGGGCCACTGCGAGCTTGCTGCGCTATTGCCCAACGGGGCACCGAGAACACCAGCCACCTGAATATGGCGTCTACTCTTTGGGCGGCCATGGGAAAAATGCACTCGTCACCCTCATGTAGTCGGCATAGCGTGGGTTGTTTTCCAGCATGGCTTTTTCCAGCATGGGAACGCCCGAGACCTGGGTGAGCAGATAAGTAATCAGCGCCGGGCCCAGCAGTCCCCACATGCCGTACGGCGTGTCCCATGCAATCAGCCCCAGGCCCCACCACAGACAACTGTCGCCAAAATAATTGGGGTGCCGGGTGTAACGCCAGAGGCCGGTGTTCATGGTGCTGCCTTTGTTGGCCGGGTTTTTGACGAACTGAGCCAGTTGGTGGTCGCCCACCACTTCAAAAAACAAGCCCAAGGCGCACAACGCTAAACCCGCCCACGCAAATGCGCCCAGGGGCACTGAAGGTGCGAGCTGCCCAAGCTGCACCGGTAGCGACACGCCAAACATCAGCACGCCTTGCAAGCCAAACACAGTGACCAGACTCACCCAACCAAAACTGTCAGGGCGCTGCGCCCGCAGGGCCTGGTAGCGCTTGTCTTCCGGCTTGCCATGGTTGCGGCGAAACAAATGCAACGACAGGCGCAAACCCCAGAAAGTGGGAATGCCCAGCAACAATGCCTGGCGCGGGTCCAGCGGGCGGTTCACCGTGAAGAAAGTCACCCAGGCCACCAACACAAAGCCGCAGCCCCAAACAATATCGGCAATCGACGCGTTGCGAAGTGGCAAGCTGACCAGCCAGGCGACCAGCATCAAAAGGGCGATGAACACACCGGTGTTGACAAAGACGTCAATGGGTTGGGCGGTCATGGTCGGAGTGACGCTATTTCATGCGGGGCGTGGTCGGCTGTCTCATGCTGGCATGCCTTTATTTTGAGAATTGTCATCACGGCGAGCAAATCGCGGCACCTAAGTACCAGGCTGACCACAAGAGATCAGAGCGTTGGTCTGCATCCAGGCCGTAAAACCTCCCGGCAGTAAAAGGAATAGTCACCCGGCTTTCTCCCCAAGGCGCTTGAGCTTGGCAAACCATTTACCAGCGTCAACAGGTTTCATATTTCCTGTCAGGCCAATCAATGTCTCGTGCACCGGTGCTATGCCCACGATACCCAGCAAATTGCGCTCCAAAGACTTGATGCTATGGGCGCGAAAGTACCAGCGATAAATGATGGCGGGCATCCCCATCGTGACCACCACTCGGGCCGTTCGGCCTGACAAAACTTTCTTGTCAAAAAAACTGATGTGTTCTCCACTGAAAGAAGGGCGCATCAGTTGCTCGAAAAATCCTTTAAGCAATGCGGGCATGTCACCCGCCCACAGCGGAAAGAAAATAACAAAATGCTCGGCCCATAGAAGGTCGTCCTGCACGGATTTAAGGCCTGCCGGTGCCAAGCCTGTTTCAAAATCTTTTTGACTGCGCAGTATCGGGAAGTCAAGTTCCGCAACGTTCACATGTCGCACTATATGACCTGCCTCTTCTGCGCCCTTTGAGTAGCTTGAAGCCAGCGCGTGACAAAGGTGAGGTTGGCTGGCATCAGGGTGCCCTTGCAGGAGCAGGATCCGTTTACGCATGACTTACCTCGGTTCAACGGACGACCGTATGGGCAGAGACACGAACCCCATACGATTGGCCGTTTGCGGGTATTGGTAAATGGTGTCGTTCAAGTAGCGGGACACCTCGGTGATATCGGCATCGGTCCACTGCAAGCCTGTATTGCCTTGCCAGCGGCGCACCTGAAACTGCAGGCTGTCCCAGTCACGGGCCTGCCGCTCGTCACGCCAGTGCATTTGCGTGGTGTGGCAGGCCACACAATGCGTGGTGTACAACAATGCGCCGCGGCTTTCTGCAGGAGCGGTTGGAGCTGTAGCTTGGTAAGAGACTTGCGCGACGGGAGTGGTGCAAAAAATCACCCCAGCAATCAACAACATCGCGCGGGTTGGTGTGTCAGTCATCAGTATTGCCTACATGCGTTGGATCAAATTGAAAAATTGATGCTGACAGTATCCATCGCGTGTTGTCTGTTCGACAGCGCACGCAGTGTGTGACAAGCCGTGAGCCTTTCCCGGAAAATGTTGCGATGGCGATTCAGGTTTCGGGTCGGCTACTTGTCTTACAGACGTGAACCGGGAGTACCGCCAACATGCGTTTCAGCACCATTTGTGCTGATAACTGATGGAGCCGAACATGAGTAAAACTCAAAACCCGCGCGACAAGCAGACCCCTAACACGGGCAAAGTGATCAACGACCACAACAAGGTTGGCGAGAAGCCCTTGACACAAAAGAATGAAGCCAGAAGAACGTCAGATAGCCGCACCGACCGCGAAGCGCACATTGGTAGCGGCAATCAAACACAGTCAAGGCGTGGCAATACGGGGCGTTAACGAGCACTGCGCGTTAGACGCACTGCAACATCAGCAATCAATGGCGCACGTCGGTTGAACCTGAATTCGCACGAATTTTTACCAGCAGGGCTGCATGACATCGTCTCGATGTCAAACGCTTTTGTACCCCAATGTCTTCATGGCCTCCTTCAAGCTGCGCGCAGACTTCGGGTATTCATCCCACACGCTATTGCCGACGGCAATCCGCTTGCTTATGTTGATAATTGTCCAGCGTCCACTGCCGGATAGTTCTTTCAATTCGCTCCAGGCGAAGGGTACGGAAACACCCAAACCCGGCCTTGCCCGCACTGACCAGGCACTGACGGTGGTGGCACCAAAGCCATTGCGCAAGTAATCCACAAATATTTTGCCCACCCGATTCTTCGGACCGCTTTTAGCGACAAATTTTTGAGGAATTGTTTTGGCCAAATGCTGAACGATTGCGCGTGAAAATCCATTCACCGTATCCCAGTCGTGTAGTTTTTTCAATGGAACCACGATATGCAGACCCTTGCCGCCACTGGTTTTGATAAAAGGCAACAGGCTTAACGCCTCCAACAATGTGCGAACCAGCGTTGCGGCATCCTGCATATCTGACCAGGTGACTTTTTCGCCGGGGTCAAGGTCAAAAATCATGCGGTCAGGCTTGTCAATTGAAGTGGCAACTGCGTTCCAGGTGTGGAACTCCAACGTGTTCATTTGCGCGGCACTGAGCAAGCCCGTCAGGTTGCTGATTGATAGCAGCCGCGCATGACCAGGGTCGAGCGCTTCTTTCAGCAACTTGACGCCAGGAATTTCTCCGGTCTTTGCATGCTTTTGAAAAAACAACTCACCGGTGGTACCTGCCGGAGCACGCACCAACGAAACTGGCCGACTTTTCAGGTGCGGCAACAGGACATCTGCAACTGATGCGTAGTAATTGACGATGTCAAGTTTGGTCAAACCACTTTGCACATCAATCACACGGTCAGGGTGCGTCAGGCGCAGTGATGCGGGCAGGATGACCTGCGCACCAGGGGGTGCTTTAACAACTGCCTTTGCGGGTGTGGCTCGTGTGGCGACTGATTTTTTATGTGGTACTTCAGGCATTTGCGTCAATACTTTGGTGTCTTCGACCAAACCATGAAAGACGCCATGGCGTATGCGCCCTGTATCGGTCCACTCAGCAAATGTGACGTCCGCCCGCAAGTTGGGCTTAACCCAATGCGGCTTACCTGCAATCGGCGGCTTGCCAGCAGAAAGCGTTGTAAACGGCGATGCAGGCGTCACCAGTTGTTGAAGAACGTACGTCAGTTCAGAAAGCGTTTTTTCATTGAAACCACTGCCCACATTGCCGGCGTATTGCAATACGCCATCGTCGTCGCGATGGCCCAGCAACAACGCGCCAAGGCCTGTGCGCGCGCCTTTGGGATCGGTGTAGCCGCAGATCAAAAATGCCTGACGCTTGCCGCATTTGAGTTTGATCCAGTGAGGTGAGCGGCGCGACTCGTAAGGCGAGTCAGTGCGTTTTCCGATCAGCCCTTCCATGCCCAGCTTGCAAGCCGATCGCATCAAGTCGTTGCAAGGCGCGTCAAACGCAGCACTGAATCTGATGTTGCTTGAATGGCATCCATCAAGCAGGCGTTCAAGCAACGCCCGGCGCTGATGAAGCGCTACGCCGCGGAGGTCATAGCCTTGAAAAAACGGCATATCAAAAACGTAATACACGATGGTCGCTGTAGCCCGCGCGTGGGAACGAGTTGACGAACCACCGACGCTGCGCGCTTCAAATGTTTTTTGCAGCAGCTGAAAATCAGGAATGTCCTGGGTATTGAGGACCACGATTTCACCATCCAGCCAAGTGCTGGCCAGGCCCAGCGCGACAAGTGATTCAGCCAACTGCGGCAGCTTTTCCGTCCAGTCGTGGCCATTGCGCGTTAAACAATTAACCACTGCGTTGTCAATCCGTGCCATCAGCCGGTACCCGTCAAACTTGAGCTCGTATTGCCACTTCCCATAGTCGGGAGGCGAGTCCATCAGCGTAGCCAGCTGCGGCGAGAGCTTGAGCGGCAAAGTTGCCATGACAGCACCGGCTGGCAACTCAATTTGTTTGAGCGTTACAGCTTTGGCTTTTTTCAAAGTCGCAGGCACTGCCTGCTTTACCAAGGTAGCTGGCTCGGCGCGCGGCGTGTTGACGCTGCCTGGCAAAGCTTTGGTGATGTCATAGTCAAGAGAGGGTCGGTCATGTTCGTCATGCTCTTTGATGAGCAACCATGCAATCTGTTTCCCGGCATCACTGCGCATGCGTACCAACGTCCAGCGGCCTTGAAGCTTGTGTCCGCGCAACTCAAATTTAAGTTTGCCGTCTTTTAAACCTTGGGCGGCGTTTCCAACAGGTAACCAGACCCCGCAGTCCCAAACGATAACCCGCCCCGCTCCATACTGTTTGGCAGGAATAACCCCCTCAAAAACGGCATACGAAAGGGGGTGATCTTCGACCTGCACCGCCATGCGTCTGACATGTGGATCCAGGCTCGGTCCTTTGGGAACAGCCCAGCTTTTCAGAGTGCCTTCGAACTCCAGCCTGAAATCGTAATGAAGATGACTCGCCCAGTGTTTTTGCACCACAAATTTGAGCGCATGCTTGCTGGCCTTGCCGCCTTGTTCTGGTTCAGGCGTAAGAGTGAAATTACGCTTTTGACGGTAGTGGGCTAGTGGGTCCTGGCCGTCCATGCAAATTTTTAAAAAGTGTTCACATTTGACTGGATGGCTCAGGCTGCCCGTCGTCTGGGTGAAGATGGTTTGGGAGTAGACGGGTCGGCTGTGCTTTTTTTCGCTGTGATGATTTTGCCAGCTGGTTTGTTAGCAGCAGAATCTTTCAAACTGCGCTTGAGGAGTTCAGTCAGATCAATAATTTGCGCACCATCTGCTGCATTTGCCTCCCTATTTTCAAAGGGCGTAACAGTCTCAGTTTTACCCGCTTTTACGCGCTGCTCAACCAGCTTCATGATGGCGTCTTTGAACTCATCTTTGTAGTTTTCGGGCTGCCAAGTTGTGCTCATACTCGCAACCAGTTGCTCGGCCATTTTCATTTCGCTGTCGGCCAGGCCGGCCGGTTTGACGCCTTCAGGCGGCAGGTCAAGATGGGTCCACGGGCGAATTTCATCCCCCCAACGAAGAAGGTTCAAAACCATGCCAGGCCCCGACGGAATGAGCGCTGCCAAGTGCTGTTTGGTTTGGATGACGACGCGAGCCACGCCGACCTTGCCCGTTTTAAGCAGCGTTTCACGCAACAGCGCATACACCTTGGCACCTTTGTTGATAGGCGCAACGTAGTAAGGCCGTTCCAGGTGCACAAACGGAATGTCGCTGGCATTGACGAAGGCTTCAATTTCA
>JAYUXO010000120.1:0-11700 GCA_043753505.1 Comamonadaceae bacterium | reverse complement strand
ATGGTTTTGGCCAGCTGCATCGCATAAGCCACGGCATGGCTGGATTCCAGCGCGGGAATGATGCCCTCGGTGCGGCACAGGTAGTGAAACGCGGCTAGTGCTTCATCGTCCGTAATGCCCACGTATTCGGCCCGACCAATGTCTTTAAGCCACGCGTGCTCGGGGCCCACGCCGGGGTAGTCCAGTCCGGCGCTCACACTGTGGGTTTCAGTGATCTGGCCATCGTCGTTTTGCAATACGTAGGTGCGGTTACCGTGCAGCACGCCGGGAGTGCCGCGTTGCAGCGAGGCCGAGTGTTTGCCGCTATCCAGGCCCTCGCCTGCAGCTTCCACCCCAATCAAACGGGTGCTGGCGTGGGAAATGTAGGGGTAGAAGATGCCCATGGCGTTGCTGCCGCCGCCCACGCAGGCGACCACCGCATCGGGCTGTGCGTCACCTGTGCGTCCGTCAAAAGTGGCCAGCATTTGCGGCATTTGAGTCAGGCATTCCTGGCCAATCACACTTTGAAAATCACGCACCATCATCGGGTAGGGGTGTGGCCCTGCCACGGTGCCGATGATGTAGAAAGTGTTGTCCACATTGGCCACCCAGTCGCGCATGGCTTCATTCAATGCGTCTTTCAGGGTTCTGCTGCCCGACTCGACCGCGACCACGGTAGCACCCAGCAGCTTCATGCGGTACACGTTGGGGCTTTGGCGCTTGATGTCTTCGCTGCCCATGTAGACCACGCATTCCAGGCCGTAGCGGGCGCAGATGGTGGCAGTGGCCACGCCGTGCTGACCTGCGCCAGTCTCGGCAATCACACGTGGCTTGCCCATGCGTTTGGCCAACATCGCCTGGCCAATGGTGTTGTTGATCTTGTGCGCGCCGGTGTGATTCAAGTCTTCACGCTTCAAGTAAATCTGCGCCCCGCCCTGTTCACGGCTCATCCGGGCGGCGTGGTAGATCGGCGAGGGGCGACCCACGAAGTGGGCCAGCTCGGACTGGAATTCTGCGATGAAATCCGGGTCGTTCTGGTAGCGGGCGTAAGCGTCTTTCAGCTCGCTGATAGCGTGGGTCAGGGTTTCACTGACGAAACTGCCGCCATAAATACCGAAATGGCCGGCAGCATCAGGCTGGTGGTAAGTCTCTTGGTGGGTGGAATGTTTCGTGGTCATAAAAAGTCTTTGCAATCTGCTCGTCAGCGGCGCGCACGGCGGCGACGAATTGTTGAATTTTGGTAGCGTCCTTGATGCCCTTGTTACCCGGGCCTTCCAGCTCGACGCCGGAGCTCACGTCAACGGCCAGCGATTTAAATCGCGGGCGCAGCTGCGCGATGCCATCGCCCACATTTGCAGATGTGAGCCCACCAGATAAAACGGCGTGACAGTTGACGTTTGGAGGAAGCAGTGACCAATTGAAGACCTTGCCACCACCGCCGTAGCCATCAACCTGCGCATCGAGCAGGATGGCTTGGGCAGCAGAAAATTTGTTGGCGAAGTCTATCAAGTCAAAGATTTGAACGGAACCCGACATCGGCAAGCGGGCAGCGCGGATAAAGGGTTGTTGGCCTTGGCCTGTGGCTTGCATGCACTGCTGGGGCGTCTCATCACCATGAAATTGGGTTGTAGCCCACGTAAATGCTGCTCGACCAGCTATTATTTTTGTCGTATCTTCGTTCACGAATAACAACACGGGCGTGACAAACGGAGGCAACCGCCGAGCCAGTTGGGTGGCTCGTTCGAAGGATACAAAGCGTGGGCTCTTGTCGTACAACACAAAGCCGACTGCATCGGCCCCGGCCGCCACAGCAGCATCAACATCCTGCTCACGTGTCAATCCGCAAATTTTGATGCGGGTTCGTGAAATATTGGAAAAACTCATGGCAACCAATCGAATGCAGGCGTGTGATCGGGCAGACCCCAATGCGCCTCATACACAGGACCTAAAAAATACAAACCCGCAGGCGAAGACGTAGGGGCCGCAGCGTTGCGGTTACGCGCCTGCAGCACCTCATACATCCAGTGGGGCGGCTTGGCACCCTGCCCGATAGCAAGTAGGCAGCCCATGATATTGCGAATCATGTGGTGCAAAAATGCGTTGGCCTCAAAGTCAAACCGCCAGTACGCGCCGCGCTGGCTGATATCGATACGGGTCAGGGTTTTGACGGGGCTTAGCGCCTGGCAGGCTGACGCACGGAAAGACGAAAAGTCATGCTCGCCCAGCAGCACCGCAGCCGCTTCACGCATCAACGACCCATCCAACGGCCGAAAGCACCATCCCACGCGTTTGGCCTCCAGGCTGGGACGTACCGCAGATTCCAGAACAACATAAGCATAACGGCGCGCTTTAGCACTGGCCCGCGCATGAAAAGCGCCTGGGATGGTCTGAGCCCATTGCACAGCGATGTCCGGCGGCAAGTACGAATTGGTGCCGCGCACCCAGGACGAGGTGTCGCGTGCCAGCAAAGTGTCGAAATGAACGACCTGCATCAAGCCGTGCACACCTGCATCGGTACGGCCTGCGCAGAGCGTGGAAATTCGGGGTTGATTGGTGAAACGACCGAGCGCCAACTCGAGTCGATCTTGTATGGTCAGGCCCGACAACTGACTCTGCCAGCCCTCGTAGGAGGTGCCGTCATAAGCCACGCCAAGCGCTAAACGCATAAAACTCGCTGCAGTATTGAAGCGACACGCCCGTCGAATGCACGCGCCATCGCCAGCTGCGCGGAATCAACGGGGCCTGTTTATGACAACTCGGCCAAAAAGCGTTGTGCTTTGACCTTCAAGGCACCCGATGCCTCTGCGAGCACTTCTTGCGCAATGCTGCGCGCGCCGTCGGCGTCACCTATGGTGAAAAACTCTTCTGCCAGCGCCAACTTGGTAACCAGGTTGTCTTCACCGCTGTCGTTGAAGTCTTCGCCCGGATCAATATTCATGGGCACCGGCGAAGACGTAGCTGGTTTGCTCGCGTCCAGGTCAAGCGACAGTGAACTTAAATCAAACTCAATCATTCCCGAGTTGGCAGGTGCTATTGGTGCGTATGCAGCATTGCTCGGTGTTGACGATGGTGCACTGCTGGCCACGGGCGTCTCAGGCAGGAGAAACGCATTGTCACCCAACCTCAGGTCAGCGCCCGCCATCATCAGATCCGGAGCAGCCAGTTGAATTGCAGGAGCTGTAGGGGCTTTAAAGACTGGGGCTGTTGCATTCATGTCAACCGGCGCAGGGTATTCTTGTATCGCCCGCATGGCCACTGTGGGCTCAACCCGCAACGGTGCCGTGCTCATCATGGCACCAGGAGGCTCAGGCGCATCGCCCAACGAAAAGTCCAGATCAAGGTCCAGGTCGGGCGCAGCGGGCTGTTGCACCTGCGGTGAGAGCGCTTGTGCTGCGGTCGGTGCGCCAAATGGTGTAGTCGCAACATAGCCAGCCGCGAGGTCTACACCCCGTGGTCCGGAAGGCGCTTGGGGTTGACCGCCCGGGCCATACAACGTATTTTGGGAATCCAGTTCCCGTCCCATCTCGCAAATCCGGTCCCAGTCCGCACCTTCACCACCGGTCAGGTTGAAAGCCTCGGTTGCAATGAACTCAAATCCTTTAACATCACGTCGCTTGGCGTAAATTTCCAATAATTTTGCATGAATAGCCACGCGCGCAGGCGTTGTCCGCAGCGCTTCTTTCAGAATTTCCTCGGCCTGCAGGTCGCGGCCGTACGCCAGGTACACGTCAGCCTCAGCAACAGGATCGACATCACCTGCTGCATCCAGTTGACTGGGCGAATAAACCATCGAAGAGCCGGTGGCGCTGGCACTTTCGTTGGTGTCAATGCGCTGGCCGCCGCTGGCACCGAAAAACGAGTCTGGCTGAAGGCGACTTTCCAGGAATGAGCTATCGACCTGACCCGACTTGCGCCGTTTTTGGGCACGATACAAAAAGAATCCGCAGCCCAACAAGCCCAAAACACCGAGCCCACCGGCGATAGCCAACGGGTTGTCCAGCACCTCATCAACCAAGCTGGGGGCAGGAGGTGGAGGTGGTTTAGGAGCAGCTTTAGGTGCCGCTGCAACAGGGGCACTGGCTGGGGCCTGTACCGACGCCATGGCCGTCATTGCAGGTAGCGAGGTGACAGGGGTGGTAGCCGTCGTCGCCATGGAAGACGCCTGCGCAGACGCAGCAACTGCGGTTACGGAAGCCGCAGCAGCAGAAACGGCGTTACTCGCGGCCTGACTCGGTGCCGCGCTCGCAATGACTGAAATGGTTTTGGAGATCGATGGGGCAGATGGGGTAGACGGCGTCACGGTTGGCAGCGATACCGCTGCGGGCACCACAGTTACAGTTTTGCTCACACTCACTGAGGCAGAGGTCGCCGCCGGTATCGACAAAGGCGCAGGTGTAGCGACAGGTGCAGAAGCTGCCTTGGTCGGCATGCTGGCTGCCATTTTGGGGGCACTGGCTGCTGCCATGGCGCCAACAGGCAAACCTTTTACAGGGGCGCTTGATGCCGTGGCCGTTGGTGCTGCCAGGGTTGATGTACCCAGTTTGTTCAGATCACTAATATTTTTAGACAGCTCAGCGACCCGAACCGATGCGTCCTTGGCTTGCCGTTCGCGGGCAATTTTTTCTTCAGCTGCCTTGGCTTGCGCAGCGCCTTTGGACAGCGTGAGCTTGTCGGGTGTGCTGGCTGCCGCTTTCCTGTCGTCAACAGTAGCTTTGACAGTACCGCTGGCTTGTCGGTCAGCAGCTGCCACCCGGGTCGTGGGCACGCCTTGGGCCAAACGCCGACGAAAATCGTTGAAGTCCCGGCTTTGCGCAATCACAGTTTGGCTGGCTTCGGTTTCTGGCACTTGAGCAACCTGGTCAGCACTCGGAATATTGACCACAGCACCAGAGCGAATGCGGTTGATATTTCCACCAATGAAGGCATCTGGATTGGTACGCAACAGCGACACCAGCATTTGATCCAGCGACAGCGTTGTTGGCTTGTTTGCAGATGCTATTTTGCTGGCGGTATCGCCGGGTTTGACTGTGACTTGCTTGCCCAAGTCGCCTGTCGGCGCAGGCGCTCGAGCGGCTGGCGGTGCAGCTGGAATCGAAGGTGGCCTGACCCGGGTTGAACTGCCACCAGGCACCGTTGCGCGAGGCAGTGGACGAGCAGTGGTCGACGAGGGCGAAGGCACGGGCATGGAGCCCGCCATACTTGGAACTTGCGGTGCAAGAAGCGAGGAACTGCTTTGACGCAAATTCGGCGGATCGAACAGCATGGTGTAGTCCCGCAGGATTCGCCCGGATACCCAATTCGCTTCCAGAATTAAATCGACGAAGGGATCGTTAATGGGACGCTCGCTGGTCAATCGCAGATACATGCGACCGTCCGGTCGGCGTAGCAATGTGATGCTGAGATTTGAAATAACCGAGTTGTATTCGAGACCCGCCGCACGAAAAGCTTCAGGCGAAGCCACAGTGGCGCGCAAACTGGCAGCCTCATCAGCATTAATCTCGGGAATTTCAATATCAGCCCGAAGCGGCTCACCTAGTGACGACTGAACGGTAACGCGCCCCAATGCCAAAGAGTATGCACTTGTGCTTGCTAAACCCAAAATTGCTGCCGCTGCAAATGCAACAGCAGATGCACGCCACACAGGCTGTTCCATAGATTTGCTGCTTAGAGCTGCTGTATATGCGGCCAGGTTTTTTTTCATCATACTGCTAGGCGCCTCGCCGTAAATAATCTAAAACAACCATAGCATCAATGTCTTAGCATGACAAGCTGAGACAGGTTTTAACTTCCCGACGCATCCCTGAGCAGAGCTCCGCTGTGGTTGCCTTGTTGTCAAACGACAACGGCTCCTGTTTGGACTCGCGTCACTTTTGTTGTTGTAACTTTTAGCACAAGAGCTGTCAAATTCAATGCGTCAGCAAGATGCGCAACATGCGACGCAAAGGTTCTGCAGCGCCCCATAAAAGCTGATCGCCGATGGTGAACACCCCGAGATATTCAGGCCCCATTGCCAGTTTACGCAAACGACCAACTGGAATATTCATGGTGCCAGTCACCGCGACCGGCGTCAGGTCACGCACAGTTGCATCACGGGTATTCGGTACTACTTTCACCCAATCGTTATCAGCCGCAATCAGCGCCTCGATATCCACCAGCGGCACATCTTTTTTCAGTTTGAAAGTCAGCGCCTGGCTGTGGCAGCGCATGGATCCCACGCGCACGCACAGGCCGTCCACTGGCGTGGCAGCAGTACCAAAGGCGGCACCTTGGCCCAAAATTTTGTTGGTTTCTGCACCTGCCTTCCATTCTTCTTTGGACATGCCGTCGCCCAGGTCTTTGTCGATCCAGGGAATCAACGAGCCGCCCAACGGGGCACCAAAATTGATGATCTCGTCGCCAGCCATGCTTTGCTGACGCAACAGCACCTTGCGGTCAATTTCCAGAATTGCTGATTTCGGGTCATCCAACAGCGGCTTGACCTGGGTATGCAGGCTGCCAAACTGGGTGAGCAACTCGCGCATGTGTTGCGCACCACCGCCCGACGCAGCCTGATAGGTCATGCTGGTCATCCACTCGACCAGGCCCGCTTTGTACAACGCACCCACGCCCATCAGCATGCAGCTGACAGTGCAATTGCCCCCAATCCAGTTTTTGCCGCCTTTGGACAAGGCGTTTTGAATCACGGGTAAGTTCACAGGATCCAGAACAATGACGGCATCGGTATTCATACGCAGCGTCGAGGCGGCATCGATCCAGTGCCCCGTCCATCCCGCTGCGCGTAGCTTGGGGAATACCTCGCTGGTGTAGTCGCCGCCCTGGGCGGTGATAACGATGTCGCAACGCTTCAGCGTTGCAATATCAAAAGCATCTTTAAGTGTATTTTCGTTTTTGGCCTGCGCGGGTGCTTTGCCGCCCACATTCGAGGTGGAGAAAAACATCGGCTCAATCAACGCAAAGTCGCCCTCGGCTTGCATGCGATCCACCAAAACCGAGCCGACCATTCCGCGCCAACCCACCAAACCGACCAGATTTCCAATATTCATTGCATCGCTCCTTCAAAAAAAATCAATTCAAGTGTTGAAACGCGCCAGTCGCGCGAAGTAAAGTGAAAGCAAAACTATGGGGTCATTTCGCGCTCCGGGTGCCTGGCTCGTCAGGGCCAGGGGGTGGGCGCGTGACGAGTCGGGCTGGTTAGCCTTTAATCGTGGTGGTTTTAATGGACAAGCTGAGCACGGTACAACCCGCAGTGTGCGGGCTGTAATTTGACGGTGTGCTGTAACGGCTCATGTGAATTAATTTTAACGGATGGAACAGAGCTGCCTTTGGCATGTCGGGGGAAATTTCATAAAATTGGCCATTAGCATAGGACCAGATTGCTCAAGCAGCTATGTATTTCATAGCAATAGATCGTCTTATGTCAGAGCCCGTACCACCGCATCACCCATCTGTGCCGTCCCCACCCGGACACAACCATCGCTGTAAATATCTGCGGTGCGCAGACCCTGGCCGAGTACGTTTTTTACCGCCGCCTCGATCCGGTCAGCCGCTTCAGGCTGTTTCAGTGAAAAGCGCAGCATCATCGCAGCGCTCAAAATGGTGGCCAACGGGTTGGCGATGCCTTTGCCTGCAATATCGGGCGCGCTGCCATGGCTGGGCTCGTACAAACCCTGATGCGACGCATTCAAACTGGCGCTGGGCAACATGCCAATGCTGCCGGTCAGCATGGCGGCTTCGTCGCTCAGAATGTCGCCAAACATGTTGCCGGTCACGACCACGTCAAACTTTTTGGGCGCTTTGACCAGTTGCATGGCGGCGTTGTCCACATACATATGGTCCAGCGTCACGTCCGGGTATTGCTGGCCGACTTCGTTGACCACATCTTTCCAAAATTGAAAGGTTTCCAGAACATTGGATTTGTCCACACTGGTCAAACGCTTACTTCGCTTTTGTGCCGCCTGAAAAGCCACATGGGCAATTCGCTCAATTTCCGGGCGGCTGTAACGCATGGTGTCAAAGGCTTCCTCGCTGCCGGGAAAGTGCCCGTCTACCGCCGTGCGGCGGCCCCGTGGCTGACCGAAGTAAATATCTCCGGTCAGCTCGCGGATGATGAGGATGTCCAGCCCCGCGATCAGCTCGGGTTTCAAGCTGGAAGCATCCACCAGCTGCTCGTAGCAGATCGCCGGGCGTAAGTTGGCAAACAGCCCCAGGTTTTTGCGCAAACCCAGAATGGCCTGCTCGGGGCGCAGCGGCCTGTCCAGCGTGTCATATTTCCAGTCACCCACCGCACCAAACAACACGGCGTCGGCGTCTTTGGCCAGCTTCAAAGTGGCATCGGGCAGCGGGTGACCATGCGCCTCATAGGCAGCACCACCAACCAGGGCCGTTTCCATCTCGAAATTCAGGCCCAGAACGTTCAAAACCTTGACGGCTTCCGCCACGATTTCGGTGCCAATGCCGTCTCCCGGCAGGATTGCGATTTTCATTGAATTACTTTTTAATGCTATTAATTTAATAGCTGCTTGAACATTATTTATAGGGGCTACAGGCCAATTCGCTTAAATTTAGCTCGTCAGCGTATGCGCCAACCAAGGCTTGGTTGCTAGCCGCTGCGCTTCAAACACCTTGATCTTGTCGGACTGTCGCAGGGTTAGCCCAATGTCATCAAAGCCATTGAGCAGGCAAAACTTGCGGAAGGGTTGCACCTCAAATGCAATCTCCTCGCCCTGCGGTTTCACCACCACCTGGCGCTGCAAATCGACTGTGAGCTGGTAGCCGGAGAAGGCCAGCACGGCATCAAACAACTGGGCTACTTGCGCCGCAGGCAGCACGATGGGCAACAAGCCATTCTTGAAGCAATTGTTGAAAAAAATGTCAGCAAAACTGGGTGCAATGATGGCGCGAAAGCCGTATTGATCCAACGCCCAGGGCGCATGCTCGCGTGAGGAACCGCAACCAAAGTTTTCTCGTGCGAGTAGCACTGAGGCATTTTTGTAGCGAGGCTGATTCAACACAAAATCAGGGTTGAGCTGACGGCTGGCTGGGTCTTGCCCTGGAAACCCGGCATCCAGATAGCGCCAGGCGTCAAACAGGTTTTGCCCAAAGCCGGTTTTGCGGATGGATTTTAGAAACTGCTTGGGAATGATGGCGTCGGTATCGACGTTGTCACGGTCTAGTGGCGCGACCAAGCCGGTGTGAACAGTAAAAGCTCTCACTGGATTACTTCTTCTTTGCAGCGTCTTCGATGGTCGAGCCAGCCTTTTGCACGTCCTGGCCCACGCCCTTAACGGTGTTGCAACCGGTCAGAACAAATGCCACGGTCACGACGAAGACAGAAATAGCGGTTTTCATTGCAAAGCTCCTTTAAAAAACGAATTTAAACAAACCGGCGCACATCCACAAAATGCCCATGCACGGCCGCCGCCGCCGCCATGGCCGGACTCACCAAATGGGTGCGTCCCCCGGCGCCCTGGCGGCCTTCGAAATTGCGGTTAGATGTGGATGCGCAGCGTTCCCCAGGCTCCAGGCGGTCAGCGTTCATGGCCAGGCACATGCTGCAGCCGGGTTCGCGCCATTCAAAGCCGGCAGCTTTGAAAATTTCGTGCAGACCTTCGCTTTCGGCTTGCGCCTTCACGAGGCCTGAACCGGGCACGACCATGGCCAATTTGATGTTGCCTGCGACCTTTTGACCCAGCTTTTTCACCATGGCAGCGGCCTCGCGCATGTCTTCGATGCGGCTGTTGGTGCACGAGCCGATGAACACTTTGTCCACGTAAATATCGTTCAGCGCTTTGCCAGGTTGCAGGCCCATGTAGGCCAGCGCGCGCTCGATGGCATCGCGCTTGCTGGCGTCTTTTTCTTTGTCAGGGTCAGGCGTGTGCGCGTCGATGCCCAGCACCATTTCGGGGGAGGTGCCCCAGGTCACTTGCGGAATGATTTGCGCGGCGTCCAGTTTGACCACGGCGTCGAACGTCGCGTCAGGGTCGGACTGCAGGGTGCGCCAGTAGGCAATGGCCTGATCGAGTTCAACACCCGTGGGCGACAGGGGCCTGCCCTTCACATAGGCAATGGTTTTTTCATCCACCGCCACCAGACCCGCCCGTGCACCGGCTTCAATGGCCATGTTGCACACCGTCATGCGGCCTTCCATGCTGAGTGCGGCAATGGCAGCGCCACCAAATTCGATGGTGTAGCCAGTGCCGCCTGCAGTGCCGATTTTTCCGATGATGGCCAGCACGATGTCTTTGGCTGTGACGCCTTTAGACAATTGCCCATCGACCTGCACCAGCATGTTTTTGGCCTTCCTGGCCAACAAGGTTTGGGTGGCCAGCACATGCTCCACCTCGCTGGTGCCGATGCCGTGCGCCAGCGCGCCAAACGCCCCGTGTGTGCTGGTGTGCGAGTCGCCGCAAACCACCGTCATGCCCGGCAAGGTAGCACCTTGTTCGGGGCCAATCACGTGCACGATGCCCTGGCGTTTGGACAGGAAGGGGAAGAACGCTGCCGCGCCGAATTGCAAGATGTTGGCATCCAACGTGACCACCTGCTCGCGGCTGGTGGGGTCGGTGATGCCGTCGTAGCCGCGCTCCCAGCCGGTGGTAGGCGTGTTGTGGTCAGCAGTGGCCACGATGGAACTGGTGCGCCATACCGGGCGTCCGGCCTCGCGAAGGCCTTCAAACGCTTGCGGGCTGGTGACCTCGTGCACCAAGTGGCGGTCGATGTACAGGATGGTGGTGCCGTCTTGTTCGGAGTGAACGACGTGTTCTTCCCAAATTTTGTCGTACAGGGTGCGGGGCGTAGGGGGCATGTGAAGGTTCTTTCGGGTAGGACTTTAATCGACTTTTATCAATGATATTGGCTCTCAGCCCTCTTGTTTATTGCTCAAGCAGCTATTTTTTTTATAGCATTTGATGCAGCATCCAAGTGGTGGTTGGCATCGGGTTTCTGCGCCAGATGCGCTACCAACAAGTGCGTGCTGGCCGGCAGGGCTGAAAAATCGCGCGCCACAAGCTGCGTCTCGCGTGCTGCCCAGGCGTCTGTTAATTTAATGGCCACCAGGTCGCCTACGCCCTGCATCAAGGCAAACGCCCGATCTGGAATGACGCCAATGCCCAGGCCGTTGTGAATCATGCGGCACATCGCATCCAGCCCCGTCACGTGGATACGCAGCTTGATGCTTTTACCCGCCTGGGCTGCGGCGCGGCGCATGGCCAGATAGATGGCGCTGTTGCTGTGCAGGCCGACATGATCCCAGTCAAGACTCGCTTCAAAGTTGATAGCTGCTTGAGCAGATAGCGCATGGCCTCGGGGCACAACCAGCATCAAATGGTCTTTCCGGTAAGGCTGCGCCTGCAGTCCACTTAAAGCGTTGAACGGCAAGCCGTCGGCCGGGTGGCAAATACCAATATCTGCCGTGCCCTCCAGCACCGCGCGAATCACTTCGGCACTGACGTGCTCTTCCAGGTCGATTTTGATCTGTCCATGTTGCTGCGCGAATGCACCCAGGTCTTCCGGCAGAAATTGCACGATGGACGAAATATTGGCATGCATGCGCACGTGACCGCGCACGCCACCGGCGTATTCGCTGAGTTCAGCCTGCATTTTTTCCAGGCTGAACAGCACGCTGCGGGCGTGGTGCACAAACGTTTCGCCAGCGGGCGTCAAGTCCACGCCACGGGCATGGCGGTACAACAACGGCGTGGCCAATGTGGCCTCCAGATCCGA
>JAYUXO010000119.1:0-11709 GCA_043753505.1 Comamonadaceae bacterium | reverse complement strand
CAGGTGCGGTGGGCGGGGTTGCTGGCTTGCACATCGGGCAGGTAGTCGTTGACTTCGCAAAGGGTCAGTTTGCCCAGCTGCCTGCGCTGGTGAATCAGCCGGTGCACCTCTACATCCAGCGTCATGGTCAGCACCAGCACATCGGCTGCCAGGGCAGCAGCGTCCCGGTGGCGGGACTGGGCGTGGACTTCAAAGACCTCTACGCCGGGCAGCTGGGCCAGTGCTGCACATGGCTGGTGGACGCGGTAAATGTTGTCGCCAATGGTGCCCAGGCTGGCCACCTGCACGATGGTCAGAGGCTCTGTCTTGGGCGTTGACATTCAGCCCTGCACTGTCAAACGAATCAGGGACGACCGTGACTGCCCTAGTCCGGTCAAAAACGGCAGCAGATGGCGCTGCTGCACCCGTAAAAACGCGCTGCTGTCGGGCGTGTCCCAGGCAATAGCGGCCTTGGCGCGCGGTATTCCAGCCTCGTGCTGGCGGCAAAAGCCCTCGGCCAGCAGGGCCAGTCCCCGGGCTCGGGCGCGGTGGGCCGGTGCTACATACAGGCTGGAGTAGCGCACGGTGTGGTCATCAACCCGGTGGGCAATGAGCCAACCGACCAGCGCACCGTGGCAGCGCAGGCCCAGGCTCACGCTGGGCTCCAGGCCCTGGTTTGAGGCAGGCGGGAGCAACTGCGCAGGGGCATCCAGGCCCGGGGCGACGGCCAGGTCATCAGGTGTGGCTTGCAGCCAAGGAAACAGCGAGTAGGGCGCAGTCAGTGGGAAGCGGGTGTTCCAGCCGGTGGTTGCAAGCAGGTCGGCGCTGCTTTGAATGAGCACAAAGTCCGTCCTGGGGACAGCCCAGGCCAGGCGACGCAGCAAGGGTTCAATCTTGGCATTGCTGCTGGCATTACTGGTGACATAGCTACTGGCATGGGTGTGATAGCGCACGCGCAGCTCGCGCACGCCTTCTCGGGCCAGAAATTTTTGCAGGTTGGCCACCATGCGGGTGGCCACGCCACGGCGTCTCATGTCGGGCTGCACCATCAGCGAGATCAGGTTGGCGCTGCCATCGGTGTGCCGCTCGGCAATGGCCATGCCCACCATGGTGCCGTCGGTCATGGCCGATACGGCCAGCAGCTCGCCGGTGACACGCATCAGACGCGGGCTGCCTGGGGCCAAGCTGGGAAAAGTCATGGCCGCATAGGGGGCCAGGGTTTGCGGGGTGAGCTGAAAAACCTGCTGGTAGCGAATGGGCAGCCCCACTGTCTCCTGTGCTGCATGGTCAAGCTGCGCGGCAAGTGCCACCGGCACACCAAACACCGGTGGTGGTTTGGCCTGGTGCGGGTTGCCGCTAGGCGCTTTGGGGCGGATGGTGGTGAGGCTGGCGCGGCCCGGCAGCTTGACCAGGCAATGAATGTCTTCCCCCTGCAGGCCCAGGGCACGCGGCTGGCGCACGCCGGGCAGGGCCACCACGTCAAACAGCTCGTCGATGGGTTCGGGCAGATCCAGCGTGTGCAGCACGGTGCCCGTCGCCATGTCAATCACGCGCAAACCGCAGCAGCCACCGGGCAGACCCATGTCGTTCAAGCGCTGTTCCAGCGGCAATCCGGTGAACTGCGGCGAGCGCAGCTTGGACAGGCCGACCACCGCACAAGCGTTCGCGCCATCGCCCACAAAGGCCAGCCCACGCACAAAGCCTGGCACAAAACTCAGCGGCACGAAGCGTTCGCTTTCCTGTCTACGGGTGTCGATCCAGCCCAGCTCGCCGGTGCCCGAGTTCAGCAGCCACAGCTTGCCCTGGTGCCAGCGCGGCGAATGCGGCATGGACAAACCCGTGGCAACGATGCGGTTGGTGGGAATGTGCAGCACCACGCCACCACCTGCGCGGTGGTCGCGCCAGCCCGCAGGCGTGTCGCTGCTGCCGCAGGCGGTAGCCCAGGTGGGCACGCCGTCGACCACTGCCAGGCCGTTGAGGTGACAACGGTCGTCAGGTGTGAGCTGGCTGATGAAGGACGGCTGCCAGGTGGGGGCAAAGCTGACGCCAGGCTGCAAGCGGGCCAGGCAACTGAAGGCGGTGTTGACAAACAGCGGCTGGCTGGTGCCGTGTTCATCCGGCGTGAGCACAATTTCATGCGCATTCACCTCACCGGTGGTAAAGCACGCAGCGGGCACATACAGCCGGTCGCCCCCCTCGTGCAACTGGTCCGGCTCCAGCAGGTTGTCCAGCCGCCACACCTGGCTGCGCCCGGCCATCCACAGACTTTGGCCCCGCCGTCCTTGTTGCAAATCATCTTGCACGAACAGACCCATGGGCCGGTCAAACAAGCGCTCGTGCAGTTTGAGTTGGCCGCTGTCCGTGCGGCCTACAAACATCAATCGGTTGGCTCGGTAGGTGGAAAACGCCAGCGATGTGTCGTGCAGTTTGAGCCAGTGGGCGAAGGCTTGTGGGGTGGAAGCGGTGGCGGTTTCGTTGGTGGTAAAAGTGGATATGGGGGTCATGCTGGGCGATGGGCGATGGGTGACGAGTGACAAAAGCAGCGCTTCGAGGCTGCGCACCCAAGCGGCGGTTTGAAACAAGGGCAGTTGGTCGCCTTTTTCAATTAAGTGGCGGCGATACCGCTTTAGTGTAGAAGGCTCGCGGCCCAGCGCTATCGCCTTGTCGCGGTAGGCGCTCAGGCTGACGCAAATCAGTTCTTGCAGTCCTGTGGCCGCGCACAAACTGGCTCCCATGCGCGAGGCAAAGCTGTCGCCGGGGCATGTCAGCAGCGGCAATCCCGCGCGCAAGGCGGCCACGCCGGTGGCACCGGCACCGTAATGGGTGGTGTCCAGCATCAGGTCGGCCAGGGCGCACAGGCCCGCAAAGTCTGCTGCGGGCACCGGTGCGCTGAATACCAGGCGGGCGGCATCCACGCCCGCTGCCATGGCCGCTTCGCGCAGGCGGGTTTGCGCTTGAGGGTCTTGTTGAATCAGCCACAGCACGCTGCCTGACACCTGCTGCAATATGTCCATCCACAGTGCAAACGTATGGGGGTCCAACTTGTGGGCGCGGTTGAAACAGGCATAGACCACGCCATCAACTGGCAAGCCGTGGTCGGCACGGGCAGGCAAGGCGGCAGACGGCGACGGCAGGCCCTGCGGCGGCGGGCTCCACACAAAACCGCAGGGCAGCCGGTGCACCGGCTCGCGGTAGTGGGCCTGCAGGTGTGCGGGAATCAGCCAGTCGTCGGCGATCACGCCGTCAATGAAGTCCGCAGCCAGCACGCCGGGGTAGCCCAGGTAGTGCAGTTGAATGGGCGCAGCCCGCAAAGCCAGCACCTCGGGGCGCGACAGGTGGGTGTAGCCCATCAGGTCGATCAACACATCAATGCCATCGTCCCGGATGCGTTGCACAATGGTTTGCGGAATGTCGGCCTGCATCTGGCGAAAGTGATCCGCGCCCCGCTGCACCGAAGCGGTGTAAACATCGGCCACATCGACCAGCGCGTAAGCAAACACCTCGAACTGCGCGCGGTTGTGGTGGCGAAAGAGGCCGTGGATCAGGCCGCCCATAGCGTGCTGGCGAAAGTCAGCGCTGAGATAGCCGACGCGAATGACGCCAGGGCTGCGTGTCGGTGGTGCAGCGGCGCGCCACGGTGCCATGGCGAAGCTGATGTGGCGGCTCCACCGCCTGGCCACGCAGGTATGCAGCGCAAGCGGAACGGGAAAGCTCAACAGCCGCAGCGGGGCCAGCGCGGGTTGCGCTACATCGTCTTGTTTTAAATGTTCGGTCAAGCGGGTTTGCAGTTGGCTGATGCGCTCGTCGTAGTTTTGCCAGTCGCAAAGTGTCAAACGCAAAAAGGCCTGGTGGTACAGCACCCGTATGTCGGCTGTGTCGCTGGGTTCGCGGCGCAGCACAGCCTCGTAGGCCTGCAAGGCCTGCTGCAGGTGGCCTTGTTCTTCGAGCGCCTGCGCCAGATTGAACAGCGCCAGTGGGTACAGCGGCGAGTCGACGTTCTGGTGACGCAGCAACCGCACGTAGCACCGTTGCGCCAGCCCTACCTGGCCTTGCAGCATCAACAAGCCGCCCAGTTCCAACAGGGCATCGACATGGTGGGGCGCTTTACGAAGCAACGGTCGCAACACGTCAACCGCCTGCGCGTAGCAGGCAGCCTGGCGCAGCTGGCGGGCGTATGCCAGTTGCAGATCCGTGTTGTCAGGGTCAGCCACCAAAGCAGCTTGCACAGTGTGGTTTTGCTCAGGCACGGCTGCGGGCGATTCAGAGCGCGTCATTCAGCTGCAAGGGCCCTTCACGCAACGACATTAAAATTTTTAAGGTAAACAGCCTGCAGCCCTTATTGATACTGCTCAAACAGCTATTGAATATATAGCGTTTAACCATTTTTTTACGAGCGCACGACCTACTCCCGCACCCGCCCTTGCGAGTCAATCAGCCCCAGCTCCACCAGGCGCGAGCCCACGCGGTCTTCGGCGAAGTGGATGCGAAAGCCGCCCAGGTTCAGGTCGTCCATGCCGTCCAGTGCTTTGCGCAGCCGGGCACGGTTGGGTGTGGCGTCTTTGCCGGGGATGCGGCGCAGGGCTTCCACCAGCACGCGGGCGGCCAGGTAGCCTTCCAGCATGTAGACATTGGGCTTGCCCGCGTTGGCTGCGGTTGCGTCTGCCTGCAGCTCGCGTACCACGGGCAGCTTGGCGTTGTCGCTTTTGGGCACGATGCGCGCGACCACCACGCCCGCACCGGCAGGGCCCAGTTGCTCGGCCAGCAGACTTTCACCGGTGTTGGAAAAGCCGTAAATCGGTCCGCGAAAGCCCTGCTTGCGCAGCTCGCGGGTGGCAGTCGCCGCCGCTTTGGTGTCGCCGATCAACAACACCGATTCAGGCTTGACTGCCACCGCTTTGTCCACCGACTCAATCGCCACCTTGATCAGCAAGTTGGCACCCAGACTGGTCATGGTGCGCTCGGCCGATTCCAGCGCGGCCAGACTTTCGCTGTCTTTGGCATGCAGGATGGCCAGCTTGCGTGCACCCAGGGTCTCGGCGTGGCGGGTAATGGCGGCAGCTTCCTCAGAGTAGCCAGGGCGCAGGTGATACATGTTGGGGTACAGCGTGCCCCTGAATTCGTCGGCAGCGGCCATGGGCGCAAACATCACCACGTCGCTGTCTTTGATGCTGGGGTATGCAGCCGTGACCTGCGGCGAGCCGTAAAAACCAAACAACAGCAACACACCCTGGTCGAGCAGTTTTTTGGTATTGGCCGCTGTATTGGCCGGGTTGCCCGCATCGTCCAGACTGACCAACTCCAGCTTGCGCCCACCCACACCGCCCGTCGCATTCACACGGTCCAGGTACAGCTTGGCACCGCCAGTAAAGGCTAAAGCCAAAGGAGCTGCGGGGCCGGTGAGGGCGGCAGACTGGCCGATGGCGATGCTGGTTTTGGTCACGCCGTCCTGCGCGTGCGCACCGGCGACATGCGCTAACCAAAGACTGACCGCTACCATGCAAGCGATTCTCAATTTTTGTTGGTATTTCATATGTTGAGTTACAAAAATGACGAAAACTGGACTTGAATATAGGCCCCGTGCATGCAAAACAACATAGCAATCACACCTAGTGTCAGCGCCTTGAAAAACGTCTCTGTCGTGCGCGGTGCGTGCCCACATGACTGCCCTGACACCTGCGCACTGCTGACCACCGTGCAGGACGGCGTGGCCACCCAGGTGCACGGCAACCCCGACCACCGCCACACCGCCGGTGTGCTGTGCACCAAGGTTTCGCGCTACACCGAGCGCACCTACAGCCCGCAGCGCATCACTGAGCCCTTAAAAAGAGTCGGCAAAAAGGGGGCTGGACAGTTTGAGCCGGTGAGCTGGGATGCGGCACTCACAGACATCGCCGCCCGTCTTCAAACCATCGCGACCCGTGACCCGCAAGCCGTGGTGCCTTACAGCTACGCGGGCACCATGGGCCTGGTGCAAGCCGAATCGATGGCAGCGCGGTTTTTCAACAGGCTGGGTGCTTCCAGGCTGGACCGCACGATCTGTTCGTCGGCTGGCACTGAAGCGCTGGTGCAGACACTGGGCGGCAAGGTGGGCATGCGGGTGGAGTTTTTTGCCGAGAGCCGCCTCATCATCATCTGGGGCAGCAACTCGATCGGCAGCAACCTGCATTTCTGGCGTCTGGCACAAGAGGCCAAACGCGCCGGGGCCAAGCTGGTGTGCATCGATCCGCGTCGTTCCGAGACGGCTGACAAGTGCCACGAACATCTTCAACTGCTGCCCGGCACCGACGCCGCGCTGGCTCTGGGGTTGATGCATGAACTCATTGCGCATGACTGGCTGGACCACGACTACATCGCGCAGCACACGGTGGGCTGGGAGGCCTTGAAGGCACGTGCTTTGCTATGGAATCCGAAGCGGGCCGGGCAGGTATGTGGCGTGCCAGAGGCACAGATCGTTCAACTGGCGCGTGATTACGCCACCCTGAAACCCGCCGCCATTCGCCTGAACTACGGCATGCAGCGCGTGCGTGGTGGTGGCAACGCGGTGCGTGCGGTGGCTTGCTTGCCCGCCTTGGTGGGCGCGTGGCGGCACCGCGCAGGTGGCCTGCTGCTGTCCAGCTCGGGGCACTTTCCGGTGGATGCGGCGGCGTTGCAGCGACCTGATTTGCTGACGGGCAAAAAGCCGCGCACCATCAACATGATCACCATCGGAGATGACTTGCTGCGTGATGCCTCGCCCGACTTTGGCCCTCGCATCGAAGCCTTGATTGTGTACAACAGCAACCCCGTGGCGGTTGCGCCCGACTCCTCAAAAGTGGTGGCGGGCTTTGCGCGCGAAGATCTGTTCACCGTGGTGCTGGAGCACTTTCAAACCGACACCGCCGATTACGCCGACTACCTGCTGCCCGCCACCACGCAGCTGGAGCACTGGGACATTCATTTGAGCTACGGCCACACCGATGTACTGCTGAACCAACCCGCGATTGCGCCCGTGGGCCAGGCACTGCCCAACAGCGAAATTTTTCGCCGGCTGGCCCAGCGCATGGGTTACACCGAGCCCTGCTTTGCCGATGATGACCCGACGTTGTGCCGCGCGGCGTTTGGCGCCTCGGTTGACTTTGAGGAGTTGATGGGCAGGGGTTTTACGAGCTTGAGGCTCCCCGAAGCGCCGTTTGCCAACGGCAACTTTCCGACCCCCTCAGGCCAATGCGAGTTCTTCAGCCAGCGCCTGCAAGACGCGGGCGTGGACGGCCTGCCCGACCACATACCCAACAACGAGCCCGCAGGCGCAAACCTGCAATTTCCGCTGGCCATGATTTCCCCGCCCGCCCGCAATTTTTTGAATTCCACGTTCGTCAACGTGCAAAGCCTGCGCGACATCGAAGGCGAGCCGCTGCTGGAAATTCATGCCGACGACGCTTTGCTGCGCGGCATTCAAACCGGCCAGGTGGTGCGCGTGTACAACCCGCGTGGCTCCTACCGCTGCAAAGCCAAGGTCACCACCCGCGCCCGGCCCGGCGTGGTCAACGGCCTGGGTATCTGGTGGCGCAAACTGGGTCTGGACGGCACCAACGTGAACGAGTTGACCAGCCAGCGCCTGACCGACATGGGACGCGGCCCGGTGTTCTACGACTGTTGGGTGCAGGTTGAAGTAGATCAGGCTGCCTCTTCTACCGGGGGAAAAGACCAGACTCCCTCCCCTTCCGGGGAAGGGTCGGGGTGGGGGCACGAGCGCCAACCCAGCACCACAAACGAGACCACTGCTTGAAATGGCCCCTGCGCATCATGGCTAGCTTCGCCGCCCTCTCCGCCCTGGGCACCGCCGTGGTCTGCCTGTCCGGCTGCGCCAACCTGGGCTACTACTGGCAATCGGTCACGGGCCACCTGCAAATGGTCAATGCCGCCAAGCCCATCGACGAATGGCTGGCTGACGAGGAAGCCCCGCAAAAGCTCAAAGACCGCCTGGCACTCAGCCAGAAAATCCGCGCCTTTGCCAGCAGCGAACTCAAGCTGCCGGACAACTCCAGCTACCGCCGCTACGCCGACCTGAAACGCCCGGCGGTGGTGTGGAACGTGGTGGCCGCGCCGATTGATTCGCTCACTTTAAAAACCTGGTGCTTTCCCGTGGCTGGGTGCGTGGGCTACCGTGGCTATTTCAACGAAACTGAAGCCCGTGCGCTGGCCGAGCAACTGACGCAAGAAGGCTGGGACACCAGCGTCTACGGCGTGCCGGCTTACTCCACCCTGGGCAAAACCAACTGGCTGGGTGGCGACCCGCTGCTGAACACCTTCATCAATTACCCCGAGGGCGAATTGGCACGCATGATTTTTCATGAGCTGGCGCACCAGGTGGTTTATGTGGCCGACGACACGATGTTCAATGAATCGTTTGCCACGACGGTGGAACGTCTCGGGAGCGCGCGCTGGCTGGCCACGCAGGCCCCTCAAGCGGCCAGCCAGGAATACCAGGAATGGGACGCGCGGCGCAACCAGTTCCGCGCGCTCACCTTCGCCACGCGTAGCCGTCTGGACGCCATTTACAAGCAAAAACAACCTCTCGCCCCTGATAAAACTGCTCAAGCAGCTATGAAAAAGATAGTGATGGATGAGTTTCGTGTGCAATACCAGCAGCTTCGCAGCACGTGGTCGGGTGACCCCGCGCGTTGGCGCGGCTTTGACCAATGGGTAAAGCGCGCCAACAACGCCGCCTTCGGCGCACAAGCTGCCTACAACGAGGGCGTGCCAGGTTTTGAAGCGCTGTTTGCCCGCAGCAGCCAGAGCTGGCCGCAGTTTTATGATGAAGTGAGAAAACTTGCCGCGTTGCCCAAAGATGAGCGCCGCCGCGCCCTGTCCATTACCCCTTAGGAGCCTTACCATGCCGGACATCCACATTCACCGCGAACACACCCTGGGCCTGCCCGAAGCCCGAAAAATCGCCTTTGCTTGGGCCGAGCAGGTCGAACAGAACTTTTCGATGGCCTGCACTTACGAAGAAGGCACAGAAGACGACCGGGTCAGTTTCAAACGCTCGGGCGTCAGCGGCCAGCTTCAAGTGACCCACACCACCTTTGTGCTGAACGCCAAACTTGGGTTTCTGCTGGGCGCGTTCAAAGACAGGATTGAAGGCGAGATTGTGAAAAATCTGGACACGCTGCTGGCGGCCAAGCCGTCAGCCACGGCGAAGCCGGTGGCGAAAAAAGCGGTGGCGAAGAAGAGATAGTTAGGCTTCTTCGGGTGCCAACATGAACGATGACGGTCCTTTTCTGCGTCCACCGACCTTCACTGATGCTGAGTTCGAGGCATCCCGCAATTCTGGATACTACTGGCCCATCCTTTTCGAGTGGTACCAGTAAGTTGGTCTGATAGCCAACACGGTTGCGTCGGTTGATAGAAGTTCGCCTGCGGCGGAGCCTGTTCACAATTTGCACTATGGCACCTTGATTGGGCTGCTGAATAGATGCAGTCGATTAATGTTGGCAAACGTTGCCCTGTCCCACAACGGGCTGTACGGGGAGACAACGGCGCTTGTGGATCGATGCATCTTCGAGTAATGCGTGAAAATCCAGTGGCTTTTTTGTCAGTCTTCCGATGAATCGTTCGGGCGCTACATCGCAGATGGTCTGAAGACGGAGCTAGAACTCAAAGTCGAAATTGAGAATAAAGTAGCCGCTCGTAAAGGTCTAGTTTTAATGATTGAAAAGCGAATGCTCGATTCGATTGAACGGTGCATTTCTACTAGCGAGCTGACAGACGTGCAGATTGCCGACGCCAGGAAGCTGTCGGATCTCGCATCGATGCTTGACACCCTTGGCCATGAAAGACTCACTTACGTTGTTGGTCAAAAGATTGGTTCGCACCATATCCATGGAACATGGGTCAGCCTTTTGCTCCACTACCTTGAGCAAGATGACGACGGTATGTTCCGACCTCGCGACCACAATGTTTCCACGCATGTAGCGCAGTATGTCTTCATCCCACTACTAGTGATCGAGGCGTCCAAGGCATTTTCGAAGTGGCTAATGGACGAGCCCGAGGCTTCATCGCTGTCCGACTTGCTTCAGTCCATAGAGGACAAATTACTAGAGATCAATAGTAAGGTGATAGGCGACGAGTTCCATCTTGCGACACGAGCCTAACAAACGACATATCTCTTTACTACCGCGCACGTGCGCATGGGCCGTAATTCACCTTAGCGCTCGCTAAACAGTGGCTGCCTGCTCATCCTCCTGCAGGGATTCTCACTTGCGCAGGAATGACGTTCAATTCAAGTCAAATTGCCAACAGCCCCTACAAATACTGCTCAAGCAGCTATTAAAGTAATAGCGTCTCAAGCCTTCAACATACCCCGCGTTTCAATGAACGCCACCACCTCTTGCACGCCCACCCGGGTTTTCAGGTTGGTCATCACGTAGGGTTTGGTGCCGCTGGCCGATTGGCGCATGCGTTGGGTGTCGGCTTCCATCACGGCCAGGTCGGCGCCCACATGGGGTGCCAGATCGGTCTTGTTGATGATGAACAAATCGCTTTTGGTGATGCCAGGGCCGCCTTTGCGGGGGATTTTTTCGCCACCCGCCACGTCGATCACGTAGATCGTCAGGTCGCTCAATTCGGGGCTGAAGGTGGCGGCCAGGTTGTCGCCGCCGCTTTCCACAAACACGATGTCAGCGTCGGGAAAGTCCACCAACATGCGGTCAATGGCTTCCAGGTTGATGGAGGCGTCTTCGCGGATGGCGGTGTGGGGGCAGCCGCCGGTTTCCACGCCCATGATGCGTTCGGCCGCCAGCGCGCCGCTGTCAGTGAGCAGGCGCTGGTCTTCCTTGGTGTAGATGTCGTTGGTAATGGCCACCAAGTCGTACTGGTCGCGCATGGCTTTGCACAGCATTTCCAGCAAGGTTGTTTTGCCCGAACCGACCGGGCCGCCGATACCCACGCGCAGGGGTGGGAGTTTTTTGCTGCGGTTTTTGATGTGGTGAAGCGGTGTCGTGTTGGCGGTCATGGTGGTGGTCTTTGCAAAAAATGATCCTGATTATTGACAGGCCGCCTGCCGTCATTCCCGCGCTGGGATGACTGGTCAGCTGTCGATTTCCGCCAAGTCCGACACAAAAAGCAAACGACGAAAACCAAATTGGGCTTACGTGCAAGTCCAGACTGCGCAACCAGCTATTAAAAACATAGCGATTGGGGGCGGTAAGACACGTCACCTTGTTGGAACAAATCGCCTGGACAGCTTGTTGCAAGTACCTACACTCAACCGCCGCCGTAGTGCCCGCCGATAAACAGAGGACTCCCATGCCCGACACCACCCGCCCACGTGGCGCGCTCTTTGGCCCGATTAATTTTGCCGCACCCACCACCAATCCCTATGGCCTGGGGGATGTGGGCTTTTATGCCAGCCCCAGCCACCAGGCACCACACCCGCACTGGCTGTTGACACCACCCGCCCCGTCTTTGCCAGCGCCAGCGTCAATGGCAACCAATTGGTGCTGACCTACACCGACGCCAGCAACCTGGACGCCGCCAACATTCCCCCCACCGGCGCATTTGCCGTGCTCACCGCCAGCGCACCCAATGCCGTGACAGCGGTTGTCGTCGACGCCGCTGCCAAAACCATCACCCTGACCTTGACCACCCCGGTCACCGCCGAGCAGGGCACTTCCGTGGCTTACACCGACCCCACCGGCGGTGACGATGCCAACGCCATTCAGGACGCCGCAGGCAACGACGCCGCCAGCC
>JAYUXO010000118.1:0-11750 GCA_043753505.1 Comamonadaceae bacterium | reverse complement strand
GCAAAGCTTTTCCGGCCTCGGGCCGCCAGGTGCCGTCGTAGCGAGGTTTTTGTTTATTGGCCATTTGCTGCTCGCGCAACGCGTCCAGCTCGGCCACGCTCATGTAACAAGGGTAAACATGCCCTGCAGTCTGCAATTGCGCCAGCACTTCTTTGTAGCGGGCCATGCGTTGCATTTGATAGAACGGACCTTCGTCGTGGTTCAGACCCAGCCAGGCCATGCCGTCAATGATCACGTCAACCGCCGCCTGTGTGGAGCGGTCTTCGTCAGTGTCTTCAATGCGCAAAATAAAGTCGCCACCAGTGGCGCGGGCAAAGGCCCAGGGGTATAGAGCAGAGCGGATGTTGCCCAGGTGAATGAAGCCGGTGGGGGAGGGAGCGAAACGGGTGCGGGTTTTCATGTCAAGGTGTCCAGTCCTCGCAGCAAGTCGGCTTTGATGTCGTCAATGTGTTCCAGCCCCACCGCCACACGAATCAAACCCTGGCCGATGCCCGCCGCCTGGCGCTGGTCTTCGGTCAAGCGGCCATGTGAGGTGGTGGCGGGGTGAGTAATGATGGTTTTGGTGTCGCCCAGATTGGTGGCAATGCTGACTACCCGGGTGCTGTCGATGACGTGAAAGGCGTTGGCTCGGGCCGTGACTGGATCGCTGCCCAACACATCAAAGGACACCACGGCGCCGCCCTGACCCGACTGCTGGCGCATGGCCAGCGCGTGTTGCGGGTGCGAGGCCAGGCCGGGGTAATACACCCGGGACACGCGCGGATGCGTCTGCAGCCACTGCGCAAACGCCAGCGCATTGGTGCACTGCGCCTGCATACGAATGCCAAGCGTCTCCAGTCCTTTGAGCACCACCCAGGCGTTGAAAGGCGACAGGGTCATGCCAGCGGTGCGCACCACCGGGCTGAACACGTCGACGATCAGTCGCGCGGGGCCACACACGGCACCCGCCATCACGCGGCCTTGTCCGTCCAGGTACTTGGTGCCAGAGTGAATCACCAGGTCGGCCCCCATTTCAACGGGGCGCTGCAGGGCGGGCGAGCAAAAACAGTTGTCGACCGCGAGCAGCGCGCCCGCGTTGTGCGCCAGATCGGCCAGTGCCTGGATGTCGCACACGTCGGTGAGCGGGTTGGTTGGCGTTTCAGCGAACAGCAGCCGGGTGGCGGGCCTGATGGCCGTGCGCCATTCGTTGGTGTCGGTTTGCGACACGAACGTGGTCTCCACGCCAAATTTCCCGAACTCGCGGCCCAGCAGGTTCATCGTGGAGCCAAACACCGAGCGCGAGCAGATCACATGGTCACCGGCCTTCAGCAGGCCCATGCACATCATCAAGATGGCCCCCATGCCGGTGGACGCGCCAATGGCGGCTTCAGTGCCCTCGAGTGCGGCCAGGCGCTGCTCGAAGCTGGTCACCGTGGGGTTGGAGGTGCGCCCGTAGGTGTAGCCGTCGCCCACGGCAGCAAAGCGGCGGGCGGCGGTTTCAGCGTCGGGTTGCACAAAGCCGCTGGTCAGGTACAGCGCCTCCGAGTTTTCACCGTATTGGCTGCGTTCGATGCCGGCGCGCACCGCCAGGGTGTCGCGATGCAGGCCGGGCGGAAGGGCTTGGGCTGTCATGTCGATTGGCTGGATGCTATGTTGTTGATAGCTGTTCGAGCTGTATTTAGAGGGGCTGTAAGGCGTTTTTGCATAAAAAACTAAAAAAAGACGTTTATTTATTCCTGCACATTTGGCAGCGCCAGTCGCGAGGTGTCTTCGTCGTGCTCGTCGCCCCGCATGCGATCGTCAGAACCTATCCGCCTGTCATTCAACCGCGCAATGTCGTCGGCGCCAATGTCCCCCGTCACATACACGCCGTCAAAGCACGAAGCGTCAAAGTTGTGTACGTTCTTGTTCAACGAGCCAATGGCTCGTTTCATCGCATCCACGTCCTGGTAAATCAGTGCATCGCAACCAATGATCTGGCGAATCTCTTCCACCGTGCGGCCATGCGCCACCAGTTCGTCTTTGGTAGGCATGTCGATGCCATACACGTTCGGGTAGCGCACGGGTGGGGCCGCACTGGCCATGTAGACCTTGTTGGCACCGGCGTCGCGCGCCATCTGCACAATTTCGCGGCTGGTGGTGCCGCGCACGATGGAATCGTCGACCAGCAGTACGTTGCGGCCTTTGAACTCGCTGCCAATCACGCTGAGCTTTTGTCGCACTGATTTTTTGCGCACCGCCTGGCCGGGCATGATGAAAGTGCGGCCCACGTAGCGGTTTTTCACAAAGCCTTCACGGTACGGCTTGCCGAGCAAATGCGCCAGTTGGGTAGCACTCGGCCGGCTGGATTCGGGGATGGGAATGACCACGTCAATATCTTGCGGCGGCACGGTGGAGACCACGCGTTTTGCCAACGTTTCACCCAGATTCAGCCGCGCTTGATAGACGGAAATGCCATCCATCGTGGAGTCGGGTCGGGCCAGATACACAAACTCAAAAATGCAGGGAGATAGTTGTGGCGCATCGGCGCATTGCTGGGCATGCACGTGGCCCTGCAAATCCACAAATACGGCCTCGCCAGGTAGCACATTGCGCTCGAAGTGGTGGCCTGTGCCCTCCAGCGCGACGGATTCACTGGCGAATGCGATAGAGCTGGCTGGCATCGCGGGTGCCAGTGTGGCCACGGTCCCATCCGCGGCGCGGCCCATGCACAACGGGCGAATGCCAAACGGGTCGCGAAAGGCCAGCAGTCCGTGCCCCGCAATCAATGCCACCACGGCATACGAGCCCTTCACGCGCTGGTGCAGCTTGCGCACGGCGGTAAACAAATCTTCAGGTTTGAGAGGAATGCCTCGCGTGGAGCGCTCCACCTCGTGCGCCAGCACGTTTAGCAACACCTCGGAGTCGCTTTCGGTGTTGATGTGGCGGTGATCGGTAGAAAACAGCTCAGCTTTCAGCGCATGGGCGTTCATCAAGTTGCCGTTGTGCACCAGCACGATGCCAAACGGCGCATTCACATAAAACGGCTGCGCCTCTTCTTCGCTGTAGGCATTGCCAGCGGTGGGGTAACGCACCTGCCCCAGCCCGCAGTTGCCCGGCAGCGCCC
Organism: Comamonadaceae bacterium; assembly: GCA_043753505.1. Taxonomy (GTDB): domain Bacteria; phylum Pseudomonadota; class Gammaproteobacteria; order Burkholderiales; family Burkholderiaceae_C; genus JAAFIW01. The sequence continues at coordinate 8,665 of JAYUXO010000118.1, read as the reverse complement.
GCATGTCGCGCGTACGAAACACGTCCTTGACCATGCCTTTTGCCTTGTGCATGAAGAACTTGCGCTCCTGCTGCGTGACGATGCCCGCCGCGTCCTGACCACGGTGCTGCAAGAGCAGCAGCGCGTCATAAATGAGCTGGTTGACTGGGGCGTTGCTGACAACACCGACGATTCCACACATGGTTTGATCCGATAAAAAAGGGATGCGAAATCGGGCTCAGGACGCAGAAGTCGCAGCAGTGACGCAGGAGCCGCAAAAAAATACCAATTTTTGGCTTCTTCTGCGATTTCTGCGTAACTTCTGCGCACCCTGCGTCCGGTACCCGAGCCCGTTCCCGAACCCGTCTTCACGACAAATGCTTTGCAAATTCTTCCGGCAGTAACGGCTTCATCCCCCGTAGGGTGGCTTGCAGCACGTCAGCCCCTACCGATTCCTGCCACCATTGACCTGATTTCAAGGGTGTCATGCCCACCACTGCGGCGAACGCCAGCAGCACCACGCCGCCGCGCACCACGCCAAACGCAGCGCCCAGGGTGCGATCGACCGGGCGCAGGCCGACGGCTTCAATCGCTTTTTTGGTGAGCCAGGCCACCAGGCCACCGGCAAAGGCCACCACAACGAAAACAATAACAAAACCGGCTGCGTAGCGCATAGAACTTGCTCCACCAGCTACAGGAAGCATAGCGGCGACATCGTCAGCAAACCACTGCGCCGCGAAAAATGCAGCCACCCAGCCCGCGACCGACACCATCTCGTAGACCAATCCGCGCCACGCGCCCAGCATCATGGAGCCAAGCAGCACGGCAACGAAAATCCAGTCCAGCAACGCCATTACGAAGTTTCAACGCGGCTACAAGGTCAGGATCGCCGCAGGCAAATCGAGCGCCTTGATACGCTCTGCCGCCTTGTCTGCTTCGGCCCGGCTGGCAAACGGACCCACACGCACACGGGTGCGCGAGCCATCTTTGGTTTCGGCCACGTGGGTGTAGGTTTTCAGGCCTGCTTTTTCCACCTTCAAGCGCGTTTCGAGTGCTTTGTCAGGGTCGGCAAACGTACCCACCTGCACGATGAAACGGCCCACACTGGCGGCCGACGCTGCCTCAGGGCTGCGGCCTTCCAGCAACGCGCGCGCTTTGGCACCGTCGTCGGCAGCGGGTTCGCGTTTGGTTTTGGGTTCAAGGTTGCGTTCAGCCATGGGCTCTGGTTTTGGTTTAGAGGCCGCTTCTTTTTTGATAGCTGCTTGAGCAGTATCTACCTGGGCTGTTGGTTGTTTTGGCTCAGAAGTGGATGAAATCACCTCTTCTTTGGCATCCAGACTCGCCGCGGCCGCGACGCGGCTGTTGGTGGGAGTGGGCTGTGTAGCGGGCTTTGCTGCAGACGAAGCCGGTAGCGCGGTAACCGGCGCAGGCAAGGGTCGCGTGACCCCCGAAGCTGTACCAGAACCTGAGGCCGCGCCACGTTGTGGGGTCAGCACCGCCATGGGTTTGGCGGTGGCTTTGTCGGGAATTTCAATGTCAAGGTCGACTGCCACTGACCGCGGTTGCGTGTCAAACAATATCGGAAAACCCGCCACACCGATGGCCACCAGAACCACGGCACCGATCAGGCGGTGGCGGGCACGTCGGCGCAAGGTTTCCACGCTTTCTGGCTGTGCGCTGGGCGCGCCATCAATGGCGCTTTTTCGAAAATTAAACAGGGGCATGGACGTGGGTGGAGTGGTCAGCGCTGTCTGTGGTTGTGGCGCGAGCTGTCGTGTGGGAACCGGGCAAAAGGCGGGGTATTCCGTCTGCCAGCACGCCACCCACGGTGTAGAACGATCCGAATACCACGATTCTATCGGTGAGGTCTGCGGCCAACGCGGCCGCATGCAGCGCCGCAAGCGGCGAGCGGTGCACGCTGGCTTGCACATCGTGTCGGGTGTTTTGTGCTTGCCACTGCGCGAGAAGTTGGTCTGCGGTGGCTGCGCGTGGCGTGGGCAAATCGGTGAAATACCAGCGGTCAATCAATGGGTTGATGCGCGGCAGCATCATGGCAATATCTTTGTCAGCCATGGCACCAAACACAGCGTGGGTGCAGGGGAAAAACCCCATCGCATCCAGGTTGGCTGAAAGGGCGGCCACCGCGTGCGGGTTGTGCGCCACGTCCAGCACCAGCGCGGGCTGTCCGGGCACTATCTGAAATCGGCCTGGCAACTCCACCATGCTCAGGCCCTGGCGAATGGACTGCGCCGTCACGGGCAGGCGCGGGCGCAGGGCCTGCAGCGCAGCCAGCACGCCAGCAGCGTTGACCAGTTGGTTTGCACCGCGCAGCGCGGGGTAGGCAAGACCGGCGTAGCGACGCCCGCCTTTGCCTTGGCTGGCAGCCCATGTCCACTGCTGGCGCTCATGGCCCGCGGGAGATTCGACAGAAAAGTCGGGGCCAAATCGCCACACAACAGCGCCCAGTGCTTTGGCGTGGGCCAACACACTGTCGGGCGGTGCCGGATCGCTGATGATGGCAGGACGGCCTGCGCGCAGGATGCCGGCTTTTTCAAAGCCAATCGCCTCGCGGTTAGCACCCAGAATGGCCATGTGATCCAGCGCCACACTGGTGATGATGGCGCAGTCGGCATCGATGATATTCACCGCATCCAGCCGCCCGCCCAGGCCTACCTCGAGCACCACCACATCCAGGTTTGACGCTGCGAGCAAACTCAAAATGGCCAGGGTAGTGAACTCGAAATACGTGATGGACTGCCCGGCGCGGGCGTCTTCCACCTGCTGAAAGTGCGGCACCAGATCGTCTGCCCGCGCGATGTCGCCCAGTACCCGGCAGCGCTCTTCAAACTGCACCAGGTGCGGCGAGGTGTACAGACCGCATCGGTAGCCTGCCGCGAGCAAGATGGCCTCCAACATGGCACAGGTAGAACCTTTGCCGTTGGTGCCCGCCACGGTGATCACGGTGCAATGCAGGCGCAGGTTCATGCGCTGGGCCACAGCCCGTACCCGATCCAGGCCCATGTCGATGCTGGTGGGATGCAGCTTTTCGGCGTGGGTTAGCCAGTCACTGAGCGTTGAGCGTGGGGTTTGCATGGAACTGGGTTTGCGAAAGCAACCGATTGTGGCCCACAGTTGGGCATCGCCAACTGCCTGATGATGCAGGCTATGAACCACCCCACCACCCTGTACGGCATACCAAACTGCGATACCGTCAAGAAATCCCGAATGTGGCTCGCGTCGCAGGGCATTGAACACAACTTTTACAACTTCAAAACTCAGGTCGTACCACCGGTCGAACTCTCTCAATGGGTTCAAGCGCTAGGCTGGGAAAAACTGCTCAACCGCCAGGGCACCACTTGGCGCAAGTTGGATGCCACAGTGCAAGCGGGTGTGGTGGACGCAGCCAGTGCAATGGCTTTAATGCAGAACCAACCCAGCGTGATCAAACGCCCGGTGATGGTTTGGGATGACGGCGATATAACAGTGGGTTTTGACTTGGCGATTTGGGGCCAGCGTGTGTGACTGCTGTTTGTGACTGCTGTTTGTGACTGATTAGCCAGTTGCGCGTTGATTTACAACTCCTTTACCGGAACCGGGCTTCGCAACCGAATCTCTTTTACCTAAAATTTCAGCGCTTCACCCTTTTTTTGGAGTACCCCATGAAAAACACACTTGCTTTCACCGCTCTGACATGGGCTGTGGCGAGCGCCTCAGCTCAAACTGTTGTCCAGCCGCAATGGCAGGGACAGGTACAAGATATGGGCCGTGTGATCTCCAGCACGCCCGTGGTGCAGCAAGTCGCCGTGCCCCGCCAGGTGTGCAGTCAGCAGCAGGTGGCAATACCCCAGCAAAAATCAGGCGGCGGTGCAGCGATTGGCGCACTGGCTGGTGGCGCAATTGGCAATGCCATTGGCCAGGGTGGCGGCAACGCGGCCGCCACCATTTTGGGCATTGTGGGCGGCGCAATTTTGGGCAACAGCATCGAAGGCGAGCGCGGCAACCAGGTGCAAAACCAGCAGGTTTGCAACACCCAGACTTTTTACGAAAACCGCGCTGTCGCCTACACCGTGGTTTACGAATTTGGCGGGCGCCAATACACCACCCAAATGGCGCAGGACCCTGGCCCCTATGTGCGCCTGCAAATCACGCCGGTGGGTGCTGTGTCTGCACCGCCCGTTGGTGTGCAGCCGCAAGCGGTCTACATCAACCCACCCACCTATGTGCAGACAATCGTCAGCGAGCCAACCTACATCGTTTCTGAGCCTGCCATCATGGTTCAGCCTGCCTATCGCCCGTATTACCCACCTTTGGGTATCTCTCTGAACCTGGGCTACGTACGACACGGTGGTGCCTACCACAACCACGGTTACCACCATGGGCACCGCGGTCATCACTGGCGTTAAATTATTAGAAAAAGGGCCTGCAGCCCTTTTAAAACCTGCTCAAGCAGCTATAAATAATATAGCAGTTGATTCACATCGTGTGATTGCTTGTCCCCATCTCACAGCGTTGTTTGCAGCAAAGCCCCCTTGAACAGAACCGGCCCCGTCGGCCCGCTGCCCGTCGGCGCGCCGCCCTTAGGTTCCAGGCTGATGGCCAGGGCAGGCACCTCGCGCACCTGCCCTTCCGCAGCCGTCAAGCGAATTACCGGGTCACCACCTAAAACCCCCAGCGACTGTGGTCCGCCCGATTTCAGCGCCCACAGTTGCAGCGAGTGGTCGGCCCCCTCCTGGAAGCTGCCCACGCGCTTCAAGGTCAGGCGCTGGTTTTTGGGGTCGAAAGTTACCAGCACCGAGGCGTCGGCTTTGTCGTCAGCCAGTACCGCCACATATTGAATTTGCGGTATGGCTGCCAGCTGGGCCACCAGCTGGGTGTTTTGCTGGCTGGCCTGGGTGGCTTGCTGCGCGGCTTGCGCCAGTTGGACAGACTGGTTGCTGACCTGGCCATTCAGGTTCACGCCCACCACCACGGCGGCTGCGGTTGCCAGGCCACCCGCAAGCGCAGCACCGCGCCATCGACTCAGCGAACGGCGCAGCTGCGTCAACAAACCGTTGTCTGTCGGTACCGCGACCGGCTGGCGCTGTGCTGCCAGTGCGTTTTCAATGCGCTTCCACACATTAGGGCTGGGCACGTCAGCCGCTTGCAGCTCGGTAATCGACGTGAAACGCTCCTGCCACAACAATGCAGCAGCCCGCACCGTGGGGCTTTGGCGTGCCAGGGTCTCAAAGCGGCGACGCGCACCGCCGCGCAGAGTACCCAACGCGTAACTGGCAGCCAGTTGGTCCATCAGGGCAAGGTTGTTAGTCAAGTTCATGCAAACCTCGCCATGCAGCCGCGTAATTGCTCAATGCCACGGCGAATCCAGGTTTTTACCGTGCCCAGCGGCAGCTTCAACTGGGTGGCCAACTCGCCGTGGCTCAGGTCGCGCAGATAGGCCAGGCTGAGCACGTCGCGCTGCTTGGCCTCCAGCTTGCGCAAACACTCGTGCAGCGCCCAAGCCTGCTCGCTGGCCTGAGTGGTGTCCATCGGGTTGGCTGCGTCGCTGGCCACGGTTTCGCTGATGTAGGCGTCCAGCTCCACACCCGCGTCGGCCTGCTGGCTGGTGCGGCGACGCAAAAAGTCCAGCGCCCGGCTGCGCACGATCACACCCATCCAGGCCATTGGTGGGCTTAGCGCCACTTTGTAGTCACCCGCAATGCGCCAGATGTTCAGGTAGGCTTCTTGCAGTACATCTTCTGCCCAGTCGCGATTGCCGACCACGCGCAGCGCTACGCCGTACAGTTTGGACGAGGTCAGGTCATACAACTCGCGCAGGGCACGCTCGGAGCTGGCGGAGTGGCTGGCAGCGCCATCGGCGCGAGCCGCCACGCGGCTCAGCAGGGAGATCAGCAACAGGTCTTGGGGTTCGCTTGGCATGGGTAATCAGTCAAACAGTTAAAAAGGGTACGGGGCGCGGCAGCCTTTGGATTCACTTCGAATTGTCTATGAGGGCCGGGGGCGTCACCTGAAGAGGGTCGGGGCCGTCCTTTAAAATTGAGAGCTTCGTCGCTCCGCCGCAGGCGTTTTTTCATGACCACCACCCAACTGCCAGTATCCAGCGTAACCCCTCAAGCAAACGTTTACTTCGATGGCAAATGCATTAGCCACGGCGTGACGCTAGCCGACGGCACCAAAAAATCAGTCGGCGTGATCTTGCCAGCGACCTTGACATTTAACACCGGCACGCCCGAGATCATGGAATGCGTGGCGGGTAGCTGCGAATACAAATTGGCTGGCAGCGATAGGTGGATCAAATCTTCAGCAGGGGAGCAGTTCAGCGTGCCAGGCAATGCTGCATTTGACATTCGCGTGACCGAGGCCTACCACTACATCTGTCACTTTGGTTGAACCTCAAACATATGCAGGTTCCAGTAGAACTCGAGTCCCAGCGGCTACTTCTTCGGCAGTTCCAGCATGAAGACTGGCCCGCCATGCATGCGCACTACTCCGATCTGGCGTGCACCCAATTCACTTTCCGACGGGCTTTATCGGAAGGTGAAAGTTGGCGGGCCATGGCCAGCATGTTGGGTCACTGGGTGTTGCGCGGCTATGGGCCTTATGCGCTACAGGAAAAAGCAACGGGCCAAGTAATAGGGGCAACCGGGCTTTGGTATCCCAACGACTGGCCCGAACCTGAAATCAAATGGGCCTTAACCCGTGCTTACTGGGGAAAAGGTTTTGCTAGTGAAGCCGTTCGCCGCGTGCAGGCTATGGCTAACGACAACCTGCCTGAGCTACCACTGATCAGTTTCATTCATTCTGAAAATACCCCGTCCATCCAACTTGCATTGGCGGTTGGCACGACTCTGGACAAGACCGTCCCGTTTCGTGGTGACACTTGGCATATTTATCGTCACCCAGCCGAGACGAACCCGACGTTAAGCAACTAAAAAAAACACATGACCACCATTCTCGAAAACCTCCCGCTGGGCCAAAAAGTCGGCATCGCGTTCTCCGGCGGTCTGGACACCAGCGCCGCGCTGCACTGGATGAAGCTAAAAGGCGCGCTGCCCTATGCCTACACCGCCAATCTGGGCCAGCCCGATGAGCCCGATTACGACGATATTCCCCGCAAAGCCATGGCCTATGGCGCCGAAAAAGCCCGGCTGATTGACTGCCGTACGCAACTGGCAAACGAAGGCATTGCCGCGCTGCAAGCCGGCGCTTTTCACATCAGCACGGCAGGCGTGACTTACTTCAACACCACGCCCTTGGGCCGCGCCGTGACCGGCACCATGCTGGTGGCCGCGATGAAGGAAGACGATGTGCACATCTGGGGTGATGGGAGTACCTTCAAGGGCAACGACATTGAGCGCTTTTACCGCTACGGCCTGTTGACCAACCCGCATTTGCGCATCTACAAACCGTGGTTGGATCAGACGTTTATTGACGAGCTGGGTGGCCGCGCCGAAATGTCGGCGTTCATGACGCAGGCCGGCTTTGGCTACAAGATGTCTGCCGAAAAAGCCTATTCCACCGACAGCAACATGCTGGGAGCCACGCACGAAGCCAAAGACCTGGAGCTGCTTTCCAGCGGCATCCAGATCGTCAACCCCATCATGGGCGTGGCTTTCTGGAAAGATGAGGTGCAGGTTTTACGCGAGCAGGTCACCGTGCGCTTTGAAGAAGGCCAGCCGGTGGCACTGGACGACAAAACCTTTGCCAGCCCGATCGATTTGATTCTGGAGGCCAACCGCATCGGCGGCCGTCATGGCTTGGGCATGAGCGACCAGATTGAAAACCGCATCATCGAAGCCAAAAGCCGTGGCATTTACGAAGCGCCTGGCCTGGCCTTGCTGTTCATTGCCTACGAGCGGCTGGTTACCGGCATTCACAACGAAGACACCATCGAGCAATACCGCATGAACGGCCTGAAACTGGGCCGCCTGCTCTACCAGGGCCGCTGGTTCGACCCGCAAGCCATCATGTTGCGCGAGAGTGCCCAACGCTGGATTGCACGTGCCGTCACCGGTGAGGTGACGCTTGAATTGCGCAGGGGCAATGATTATTCAATCCTCAATACCGAATCCCCTAACCTGACCTATCAACCTGAGCGCCTGACCATGGAAAAAGGCGAATCCATGTTCTCCCCACGCGACCGTATCGGGCAGCTGACCCTGCGCAACCTGGATATTGTGGACACGCGGGGAAAGCTGGGCATTTACGCCAAAAGCGGTCTGCTGACAATGGGTGATGCGGGGGCTTTACCAAGCCTGGGGAATGGCCCAAAGTCTTAGCCAATAAAAAGATCCTGGCTCAAAAACAAAAACGCCGTCGAAAGACGGCGTTTTGCTATGTGCTGGCGGAAACGGAGGGATTCGAACCCTCGATGAGGCTCTACACCCCATACTCCCTTAGCAGGGGAGCACCTTCGGCCACTCGGTCACGTTTCCAGCTCGAGTGATTATGTCACGCTCATGTGGCGCAGTGAAAGACAGTGAACAATTCGACCGTTACAAAAAGTTGCAAAAGTAACCACATCCAAGTCAACCGTTCGGCCCGTATTAAGAGGGCCTTCCACGATCCTTTAACTCTCAACCCTAAACGACTCCAGGAGATTTTCCTCATGCGACCCACCCACCTGACTCTCACTGCGCTGGCTGTTTCAGCCGTCTGCGCTGCCGGCCTGTCCATGGCCTCCAGTCAC
>JAYUXO010000117.1:0-4849 GCA_043753505.1 Comamonadaceae bacterium | reverse complement strand
GGTGATTGGCACTTTTTAATCAATACTGTTGGTTCTATGACCGGAACGCCGGTGCGCAGCGCACTACACTTGCGTTCCGCATTTTTTCTTTGAGTCTGCCCATGCGCCGCACCTGGTTGTTGTTCTCCCAAGCCGTCACGGTTCTTCTGGCGGCTTACTTTGTGGTCGCTACCCTCAAGCCCGCATGGCTGGGTCGAGGCGATGCACGCAGTGGTGTGGTGTCGCTGATTGAAGCGCCAGCTGCGTCCAACGGGGCCATACCGGCGGGCAGCTTTCGGCAAGCCGCCCAGCGCGCCTCAGCGGCGGTGGTCAGCATCAACACCAGTAAGGCGGCTACGCGCAACCCTCACAGCGGCGATCCGTGGTTTCGATTTTTCTTCGGTGATCAGGGCAATCAACCGCAGGGCGGGCTGGGCAGCGGCGTCATCGTCAGCCCCAGCGGCTATGTGCTGACCAACAACCACGTGGTCGAAGGTGCCGACGAGATTGAAGTCATCCTGAACGACAGCCGCCGCGCCAAAGCCCAGGTGATTGGTACCGATCCGGACTCCGATCTGGCCGTGCTGAAAATTGACCTTGACAAGCTGCCAGTGATCACGTTGGGCAACTCCGACACCTTGCAAACCGGCGATCAGGTGCTGGCCATCGGAAACCCTTTTGGCGTGGGCCAGACGGTGACCGGAGGCATCGTCAGTGCACTGGGTCGCAACCAGCTGGGCATCAACACCTTTGAGAACTTCATTCAGACCGATGCGGCCATCAACCCCGGCAACTCAGGCGGCGCGCTGGTGGACGTCAACGGCAACCTGCTGGGGATCAACACCGCTATCTACAGCCGCAGCGGCGGCAACATGGGCATCGGCTTTGCCATTCCGGTGTCCACCGCCAAACAGGTGATGGAAGGCATTGTGAAAGACGGGCGCGTCACGCGCGGCTGGATTGGCGTGGAGCCCAACGAACTGTCGCCCGAGCTTATGGAAACTTTTGGCGTGAAAGCCAAAGCCGGCGTGCTGATCACGGGCGTGTTGCAAAACGGTCCCGCGGCTGTGGCGGGCGTGCGTCCGGGCGATGTGATCGTGGCGGTAGCGGGTAATCCGGTCAACACCGTGGCACAGCTGCTGGGCAAAGTTGCCTCATTGCCACCCGGCACCGCCGCCAAGTTTGAGGTACAGCGGCTGGAGAGCAAATTAAGCCTGGACGTGACGCCAGGCGTACGACCCAAGCCCCGGGTGACGCCTGCGCGCTGATATCAATTGTTCTTGACTGATGCTATTAAATAAATAGCTGTTTGAGCAGTATTTACAAGGGCTACGGGCTTTTTGGCTTACATAAAGCAGCTTGCCGTGCAGCTGATCACACAGGTGGCGCTGGTTTTTCGCCCTCTTCGGGTGCTTTGGTATGCAGGATGAAAAACCGGGCGGCAAAAATGCCCAGCTCATACAAAAGGCACATGGGAATGGCCAGCGCCAGTTGCGACACCACGTCAGGCGGCGTCACGATGGCAGCAATGATGAACGCCAGTACCACAAAGTAGCCGCGAAACGCCTTGAGCTTTTCAATGGTGACAAGCCCCATTCGCGCCAGCACCACCACCACCACCGGCACCTCGAACGACAGGCCAAAGGCCAGAAACATGGTGAGCACAAAGTCCAGGTAAGCCTGGATGTCGGGCGCGGCGGTAATGCTTTTGGGCGCAAAGCTCTGGATAAAGCTGAACACTTGTCCAAATACAAAAAAGTAGCAAAACGCCACGCCCACAAAAAACAGGACAGTACTGGAGAACACCAGCGGAAGCACCAGTTTTTTCTCGTGCATGTACAAGCCGGGTGCGACGAAGGCCCACACCTGATACAACACCACGGGCAGCGCAATCATGAACGCCGTCATCATCAAGATTTTCAGTGGCACGATGAACGGTGAGATCACCGAGGTGGCAATCAAGGTTGCGCCTTTCGGCAGGGTAGCCACCAACGGTGCGGCCATGATGTCGTACAGCGCGCCGGGGCCCGGATAAAGCGACAGCGCAATCATTACTGCCGCCACGGCCAGCAACGCACGGACCAACCGATCGCGCAGCTCCACCAGATGCTGCACAAATGGCTGCTCGGTTCCGGCCAGCTCGTCGGGCTTGACGTCTGCCGTGTGGTTTGTTTTGGTATCGGTGTCAGACATGTTTTGGTGTTCGCTGCCCAGCCTGGCAACCCAGCTGGCCGTTGCGTTGGAAAGCGGCGCTTTTAACCCAGCCGGTGCGGGCTGGCCACGGGCCGATAACGGGCCACCCGGGCCGCACCTGACAAGGCTTTGGTGCGAATGCCGTTACGGGCCTTGTACCAATTGGGGGTGGTGCCCTGCTTGATGCGCCAGTTCTTTTTGGGCCGCACATAAACTGGCGGCGGCGGGGTGTACGCGATGCTGTTACTTTGGCCAGCCTCGTCAGTGGCCTGGGTCCAATCTTTTTCAAAATCGGTAGCAGCGGTCTGCACGGCACTTCGCGCGTTGTACATCGCGCCTTGCACGTCGCGCGCCGCGCCCTCTACCGATTCCTTCATTTTTTTCAGCTCTTCCAGCTCGATAGACCGGTTGACTTCAGCCTTCACGTCCGATACGTAGCGTTGTGCCTTGCCAAGCAGTGTGCCCACGGTGCGCGCCAGCTTAGGCAGCTTTTCCGGCCCGATCACGATCAGGGCCACTGCGCCAATCAGCGCTATTTTCTCGAAACCAATGTCAAACATGGGGCGCTAAAGAAACCTGCAAGACGATCAGCTCTTTTGCTTGGCTTCGACATCAATGGTGGTTTTGTCATTGGCCGGCGTGCTGGTCACCTGACCCGTAGCAGGCGCAACCGTCGCCGCTGTTTTGGTTTCATCGACACCGGTGGTGCCGTCTTTCACACCGTCTTTGAAGCCTTTTACGGCACCGCCCAGGTCAGAGCCAATATTTTTCAACTTTTTGGTGCCGAACACCAAAACGATGATGAGCAACACAACCAACCAGTGCCAAATCGAGAAAGAACCCATGCTGAACTCCTGTTAACAATCAAACGATTCTAGTGGGGTCGCGAGACATCCACGAGGCATAACCCTGTCGCGGCATCCAGCCACAGCTCAAGCTGCCTTGGAAACTTCTGCAGAAATTCCCTAGCCTTTAAGCCAGGGACGCGGCCCACCCATCACATGTATGTGCAAGTGGTGAACCTCTTGCCCACCTTCCACACCGTTGTTGCACAGCACCCGGAAACCGCCTTCGGGGTAGGGGCGGCAACCTTCTTGCAAGGCCAGACGGGGTGCCAGGGTGAGCATGCGGCCGATCAACGCTGCGTCGTCTTCAGTAAGCTGGCTCATGGAAGGGATGTGCTGCTTGGGAATCATCAAAAAATGCACGGGTGCCCACGGCGCAATGTCGTGGAATGCCAGAATTTGATCGTCCTCGTACACCTTGCGGGACGGGATTTTTCCATCAACAATTTTGCAGAAGAGGCAGTTGGGATCGCGAGACATTGGCGGATTTTCTGACGTCAGGTTCGTCACGCGGGCTTGTCGTCGTTGAATCGCAGCCAACCTTTAATGCAGCGGTACAAGTACCACAGGCCCACAATGATCCACGCAATCCAGCCGGGTACCACGAACAAAAACCACAAAGGCGAGGTCACTACAAACCACAGCAAAGCCCACCAGAAAGTGCGGATCATGTAGTTGTGGTGGCTCACGTAAGTGGAATCGTTCTCATCACTTCGCTTGATGTAGTTCACGATCAAGGCAATCACGGCCAGCACGCCCATGCTGGCCCACGCCACGGTGTGCAGGCCGTACAGCACATGCATGACCGTGCGGTCACCGGACGATTTGCCCCGAAATTCAGCCAGGTCGGTCTCACTCATGGTCATTTCTCCTCAACGGTTGTGCATTTCTCTGTCCTGGGCTTTGCGCAGGGCCTTTTCCTCAATGCCACTGGTTCCTGCGCGCCGCTCCAACTCGGCCAACACATCAGCAGGCGATAAACCGTACCACGCCAGCGCAATGAGGCTGTGAAACCATAAATCCGCCACTTCGCCCACGATTTTTTGCCTGCTTTCGACGTTGGCACCCGCGTGTTGCGCGTCTTTGGCCGCCATTACCACTTCAGTGGCTTCCTCGCCAATTTTTTTCAAAAAAGCATCGGGCCCTTGATGCAACAAGCGAGCCACGTAGCTGGTCTGCGCGTCGCCGCCCCGGGCGGGCAGGCGGCTTTCAATCACGGCGGCCAGTTGTGCCAATGAATCGTTGGACGTCATATCGCTCATTTATAGATGTGGGCAGGGTTTTTCAACACTGGCTCGGTCACCAGCCAGATACCGTCTTTGTAAAGGCTGAAGAAACAGCTGTGACGGCCGGTGTGGCACGCGATACCCGGGCTATGTCCCAGCTGCGTGACTTTGAGCAGGATCACGTCGTTATCGCAATCCATACGGATTTCATGCACCGTTTGCACATGACCGGACTCTTCACCCTTGAACCACAGTTTGCCTCGCGAACGGCTGAAATACACCGCACGCCCCAGTTCAACGGTCTTCGCAAGTGCTTCCCGGTTCATCCAGGCAAACATCAACACGTCGTTGCTGCCCTGCTCTTGCGCAATCACCGGCACCAACCCCTGCTGATCCCATTTCACATCGTTTAGCCAGTTCATAGTGCAAATTGTCGGTGATTGGAAGGCTGCCAGTAACCGTCGTTGAAAGGATGTGTGCAAGGCCAAACCAGAAAAACAGTATTAACCCGAAATTAGTAAAAAAGTGTAGTTTTAACTTGCATAGAAATTTGCGACCGCATACCATTTGGTCTGCATGTGACTGTTTGGTATTTTTATATCCTAT
>JAYUXO010000116.1:0-4857 GCA_043753505.1 Comamonadaceae bacterium | reverse complement strand
AGCCCGCCACCAGAGCCAGGCACAGGGTGCAGGCATCGCAACTGGTGCAAACCCCCCAGCTTTCGATACCGGCTCCCGGTGAAGACTGGGCATGCATGGGGCAGTCCGCGGGCATGGCCGTGGCAATGGTTGGGCCAGGCTGCGCATCTGCGGCTTGCGCCGATACCGCGCTGGCGGCCAGCTGCTGGGTCACCATGCTCACGGCCATCGCATCACCCACCCAGCTGCGCAAGGGCAGCAAGATGATGGCGAGGATGAGAATGAAAATGCGCATGTTGCAGATAGTTTACGGATGTGTCGAATGATGTCGCCTGCCTAAAGTTCCGCGTTGCGCAGCCGCAGTGCATTGGTGATGACCGACGCCGAACTCAAACTCATGGCCAGCGCTGCAATCATCGGCGACAGCAGCCAGCCCGTGAAGGGAAACAACACCCCTGCAGCCAGCGGCACACCCAAGGCGTTGTAGACGAAGGCGAAAGCCAGGTTCTGCTTCATGTTGGCAATGGTGGCGCTGGACAGTTCGCGCGCCGTGGCAATGCCACGCAGGTCGCCTTTGACCAGCGTGACTTGCGCGCTGTTCATGGCCACATCGGTGCCGGTGCCCATGGCAATGCCCACATCGGCCTTGGCCAGGGCAGGCGCGTCGTTGATGCCGTCGCCGGCCATGGCCACCACGCGGCCCTCTTTTTGCAGGCGTTCGACCAGGGCCAGCTTGTCGGCGGGCTTGACCTCGCCATACACCTCGGCTATGCCCAGCCGCTTGGCCACCGCTTGCGCCGTGGTCAGGCCATCGCCGGTGGCCATGATGATGCGCAGGCCCGATTCCTTGAGCGCCGCCAGCGCAGCGGGCGTGCTGGCCTTGACCGGGTCTGACACCGCCAGCAAACCAGCCAGCGTGCCGTCCACTGCCAGGTGCATCACGCTGGCACCCTCGGCGCGCAGCGCTTCGGCTTGGGTGTGCAGGCTGTCTGCAGCAATGCCGATGCGCTGCATGAAGGCGTTGTTACCCAGTGCCAGCGCCCGGCCACCCACGCTGCCTTGCACGCCAATGCCGCTGGACGAATCAAACCCGTCTGCCTTGTCCAGCACCAAGTTGCGCTCTCGAGCTGCCCGCACGATGGCATCGGCCAGCGGGTGCTCGCTACCCTGGTCCAGGCTGGCGGCCAGGCGCAGCAACTCGTCTTCGGTAAAGGGTGCCAGCGCAATGGCACGCTCGAACACCGGCCTGCCTTCGGTCAGCGTGCCGGTCTTGTCCACGATCAGCGTGTCGATCTTGCGGAAGTTCTCGATCGCCGCCGCATCGCGAAACAGCACGCCGTGCGTGGCCCCGCGCCCGGTCGCCACCATGATGGACATGGGCGTGGCCAGCCCCAGCGCGCAGGGGCAGGCAATGATGAGCACCGCCACCGCGTTGATCAGGCCGTACACCCAGCCAGGCTGCGGGCCGAAGAAGCCCCAGGCCAGCAGGGTGAGCACGGCAATACCCACCACCGTCACCACGAAATAGCCCGCCACCTGGTCGGCCATGCGCTGCATGGGCGCACGCGAGCGCTGGGCCTGCACCACCATCTGCACGATTTGCGACAGCATGGTCGCGCTGCCCACACGCTCGGCCTTCATCACCAGCGCGCCCGAGGTGTTCAGCGTGGCGCCGATCAGCTTGTCTCCTTCGCGCTTGGACACTGGCATCGGCTCGCCGGTGAGCATCGACTCATCCAGCGCACTGGTGCCTTCGAGCACCACGCCGTCCACCGGCACTTTCTCGCCGGGCCGCACCCGCAGCCGGTCGCCCATGTGCACATGGGTCAGCGGCACATCAGATTCGGTGCCGTCATCGGCAATGCGGCGCGCGGTTTTGGGTGCCAGGCCCAGCAACGACTTGATGGCTGCCGAGGTTTTGGAGCGGGCCGAGAGCTCCAACATTTGCCCGAGCAAGGTCAGCGAAATGATGACCACCGCCGCTTCGAAATACACCGCCACCCGGCCCATGGCAATGAACGATTCCGGGAAGACCTGTGGCGCTGCGGTGGCGACCACGCTGTACACAAATGCCGCGCCGGTTCCCAGGCCGATCAAGGTCCACATGTTTGGGTTGCGTGTGCGCACCGACTGCCAACCCCGCACGAAGAACGGCAGTCCCGCCCACAGAACCACCGGCAAGCTCAAGGCCAGCTCAATCCAGCTTTGGGTTTGCATGCCGAACCAGCCCAGCCGATGACCCAGCATGGCCAAGGCGGTGACCACCACGGTGAACGGCAGCGTCCACCAGAAGCGGCGTGTGAAGTCGGTCAGCTCGGGGTTTTCTTCTTCGTCCAGGCTCGGCAACTCGGGCTCCAGCGCCATGCCGCACTTGGGACAAGCGCCTTGGGTGTCCTGGCGAATTTCAGGGTGCATCGGACAGGTGTAGACCGTGCCCACGGGCACCGGTGGTACGGGTTGCTGCTGCGCTGCCGGTTGCAGGTATTTTTGCGGGTCGGCCACAAACTTGGTCTTGCAGCCTGCGCTGCAAAAGTAGTAGGGCTTGCCTGCGTGTTCGTGTGCGTGTTTCGATTGCGGGGTTACGGTCATGCCGCACACCGGGTCTTCGAGGGCCACCGCTGGGGTTGTGGCCGGCGTCGGCATTGGGGCATTTGTTTGTGCCGCTTCAGTGTTCATGGTTGAGCCTTTGTGAGTTGACAGGTGTCAGACTAAACTCCGTTGTCAACAACAGAGTCAATCGTTTTTTTGCTGAATCATTGCAATGTCCCCTCGATCACCTGGCACCCTGACCGTTGGCAAACTCGCCCAAGCCGCGCAAGTGGGTGTCGAAACCATTCGCTACTACCAAGAGCGCGGCCTGCTTGCAGTGCCTGACGCAGTGGGCACTTATCGCCATTACCCGGCGTCAGCAGTCAGCCGCATCCGCTTCGTCAAACGGGCACAGGAGCTGGGTTTTTCACTCGATGAAATTGGGGAGCTGCTGTCGCTGGAGGACGGCGTCGATCGGGCTTCTATCCGCCGCATCGCCAACAGCCGGCTGGTGCAGATTCAAACCCGCCTGGGCGATCTGGACCAAATGAAAAAAGCCCTGTCGCGCTTGGTGCAGCAGTGTGAACATGCGGACACCGGACAGGCCTGCCCCATCATTTCAACGCTGGCCCGCAAATCAGACTGAAACCCGTCAGAGGCCATCAAGGAGCCAACCGCAATTTGGTTGGGTAGCCTCTCGCAGAAATTTCCGCCTCAATCTCCGCCGCACTCACGCGTGCAGGGTCGACGGTGACGGTGGCGATGCCCGGACGCAGCGTCACGCTGGCCTGGGTCACGCCTGGCAACTGCTCAAGCGCCCGCTGCACGCTGCTGGTGCAGCCACCGCAGCTCATGCCGCTGACGTCAAACGCGTAGGTGTATGTGGTCATGATTAAACAAGTCGCTTACTTGACTTTTGCCAACCAGGCATCGAACTGCGCGATTTCCTTTTTCTGCGCCGTAATGATTTTTCGGGCCATGGCCTTCATCTCGGTCGACTTGCCCTGAGCCAGTTCCATCTGCGCCATGTCCAGCGCCTGCTGGTGGTGCAGCTTCATCATCATGGCGAAGTCTTTGTCCACGTCGCCCGACATCGGCATTTTTTGCATGCTGTCCATGCCTTTCATCATGGCGCCGCGCATGTCCGTTGGCATGTTTTTAGTCATGTCCATTGGCGTGCCTTTTGACATCGTTGCGGGCATGTCTTTCACCACCTCCGCAGGCATTTGCATCCTGCCGCCAGCCGATGCTGGGGACATGGGCATGGTGGTCTGCGCCCAGCTAAAAGCAGCTGGGAAAGCAATGGCAGCAAAAGCAGAAGCACGCAACGACTGCTTCAAAAAGTTGAAGGCACTTGTCATGATCAATTCCTTATTGAAATCAGAAACAACCATATTTCTACGCAATCGAAGCAACAGTCTGTGCGATACCGAACGCAATACACCTGACGTTTCACATTAAGCGCGTTTAGCGTAATTAACGAGATTCATTTCCTCATGCGTTCGGTAGCGCACATACACTCCGCTGGCACGCAGATAACCATCGTCACCCGAATACCCGGGGTACTTTTATTGGAGTGCGAAAAATGATGAGTTCCGTGCAAAAAGCCTGTGTACAAGGGTGCAACGCCTGCACAGCGGCCTTCAAGGTCATGGCTAAAAGCCTAGCCGGATAGACCCTCAGCATTGATCTGAACAACAAATGAATGCTGCGTTTGAACTTATTTTCTGGAGCCATTTACATGCACAAACTACGAAACTTTTTGACGACAGCCTTGGCAATTACTTTGGCGGTAGCGCTGTCTGGGTGCGGCTACAACACGTTTCAAACCAACGACGAGCAGATCAAGGCGAGCTGGGCGGAAGTGGTTAACCAGTACCAGCGCCGCGCCGATCTGGTGCCCAACCTGGTCAGCACCGTCAAGGCGGAGGCCAGGTTTGAGCAAGATACCTTGACCAAAGTGATTGAGGCCCGCTCCAGGGCTACGTCAATTCAAGCCACGCCTGAACTCATCAACGACCCGCAGGCATTCCAGAAATTTCAGCAAGCGCAGGGCCAGTTAACGGGTGCGCTGTCGCGTTTGATGGTGGTGTCCGAAAACTATCCGAACCTGCGCGCTAATCAGGGGTTTCGTGACCTGGCAGCGCAGCTGGAGGGCACCGAAAACCGCATCACGGTGGCTCGCAATCGATACATCAAGTCAGTGCAGGACTACAACGTGACGGTTCGGGCGTTCCCGTCTAACTTGACCGCGATGGTGATGGGCTACAAAGAAAAGCCTAACTTCACGGTTGAAAATGAAAAGGAAATTGCCCGTCCTCCGAGCGTCAATTTCGACACCGCACCTGC
>JAYUXO010000115.1:0-4863 GCA_043753505.1 Comamonadaceae bacterium | reverse complement strand
GGCCTATCAAGCCGGATTTAGCGACGTGGCGCACTTCAGCCGACGCTTCAAGTTGCGCTATGGCGCAGCGCCAAGCCAATACCGGGCGGCAAGCTAGTGTGGTGTTGCGTGGCAAAATTACTATTCATTTGATAGCTGGTTGAGCATAGCCAGCCAAGCCCCGCCAGCTGCAGGCATTAAAAGCCGGAGCCCGGCTCAGCCAAAAATGCAATTTCTTCAGTGGTGGACGCGCGCCCCAGTGCCGCATTGCGGTGCGGATAGCGGCCAAACCGGTCCACGATGGCTTTGTGCCGCAGTTCAAAGTCGTAATTGCTCTGTGGTGCGTTGTCCCGAAAAAGCCGCTCGGCGGTTTCATGAATCAGCGGTGATTCGCTGTGCATGTAGGGCATGTACAAAAATACCCGCTCGTCGATGGACAGCGGCAGGTCGGCCTGGCAGGCCACCGCTTCCTGGGCCAGCGCCAATGCCAGCACGTCGGTGGCAAAGGCTTGGGCGCTGCCGCGAAACATGTTTCTGGAAAATTGGTCGAGCACGATGATCTCGGCCAATCGGCCTCTGGCGTCGGTTCGCCACCCGAACAGTTCGGACCGCGAGGCCTGACGGTGAATCTCTGAAAACCGATGGGTGATGCGCGCATCAAACGCCGGGTCCACCTTCCACTGCTGGGCGGGGGTTACTTCGTGGAACCAGAATTGAAGGATGTCGTGTGGCATGGAAACCTCATGTTGTGGGTATGGCAGCGAGGTAGACGATACCTACACCCGGTCAAACACCTCGCTGGCATTCAACACCAGGCCCATCACCCCCAACTGCACTGCGCCATCCACTGCCGTTTGCAGTTGCCAATGACCGCCGCGCGTGAACACCTCCATCGTTTTGCGCTCCGCAGAGACCAGCACATAGGTTTGCAGGCTGGCGAGCTTTTTGTAGGTTTCAAATTTGTCGCCGCGGTCAAAAAACGCGGTGCTGTCAGACAGCACTTCCACCACCAGGCAAGGCTCCGACACGCCGTCATTGCGCGCCTGGTCGGCGCTGCTGCAGGTCACCATCACGTCAGGGTAAAAGTAAGCCGTGCGCTCGGCCAACTCCAGCCGCACATCCGCCATCAGGGTGGTGCAAGGCTTGCCATGCAGCTGGTGGCGCAGGCTGGTGATATTCAGGCAAGTCTTGTTGTGCGCCACGGTTCCGCCAGCCATTGCCTGCCCTGCCATGGCCTGACGGCCTTGCCAGGCGTAAATCACGCCGTTCAAGTATTTATGTTTGATGGTCGCCCGCTCCTCCAGCGCCAGGTATTCGTCGGGCAGGATGAAGGCGATGCTTTTTTGCGCGTATCCCATGACAGGCTCCAGGTAATCACACTCATTAATTAACGTCAGCAGAAATGACCGGTTGATCATTTTTCCGTATGGCCCTAAGTTCCGTCATTGTCTGTTCACCTAAGTCAGTCAAAGACCACCTCAGCACAATACCTCTTGTAGTTTCTATCCGCTCAAGTGCTACCAAGCCAAGCGCTTTCAGCTGCAGTTTTACTGTCTGGAATAATTGATCGTCCACACTCGAATTGTAATATTTCTGATCAGGTTGAACTGAGATGTGACCAAGCTTGATAGAAACAGATACATCTGTTGGATGCGCTAGTAAATAAGGTGCCAGAAATGCAAAAATCTCGCCAAATGTGCGAGTGACGTTCCACGCATACTGCCTCTCATCGTGTGTAGATTGCCGTACACCGTGCAGCTCGAACTTCTCGTCCAGACCTGCAATATTTGCAATCGATTTTGGAACAGTCAACGTTAAAGCGGAAAGTTTCGTTTGCAGATCAGCATTCAATGCACGAACGGAAAGCAACTCTGCGAGCATCTCTGGCATAGCCAAACTATTGCCACGAATCCAGCCAACTGCAGGGTGGGTTTTGATCGTCTTTGTAAGACTTAAGGAAACCAAACCAGTCAAGTCAGCAGGAAAGTTCCAATATTTTATTAGGCGGTTCGTTTGCACCTTTCTACGAAAAACTTCAAGTCGACCTGCAAGATCGGGATTTTTATCCGTTTTGCCGACTGGTATTTCGTTGGGTTCTTGGTGTAAGAACGCAATTACCTTTATTCCTTTTTCTATAGCATAGTCGTACTCTTTTTCTGTGTAGCTAACGCCCTCTTCAGTTGTTGAGCCGTAGCGACCTCCAACAATCAGAAGGTAGTAGTCACAATCGTCAATGATCTTTTTTATAAATTCGAATTGCTCTTCGTCAGCGGCGGGAAATAACTCCATTCCAGAGGGAATGCAGTCCATCTCCATGAGCGTTTGAATTACTCGTTGGCGTTCATCTTTAAGATCAGCGTATGTTGAGCTAACGAAGACTTGATAACGTTTGTTCATGGTTAAATCATAGTTTTAATAAAAATGCTTCTTAAATGAAAATAAAAAATTACAAAATTGACAGCGGCGATCTTCGAGCTCATTGAACACCCTGAAATAGGCGCAAGGCTATGCCTTGACAGGCTAGTTAGGCAAATTCAGTGGTGTAATATCCGCTTGTCATATCACACGGAAGCCTTCATGATCACCGTCGCCAAATTATTCATGAGCGGGCGCAGCCAAGCGATTCGGCTGCCTGCCAAGCTGCGGTTGCAGGCGCAGCAGGTGCGGATTGAAAAAATTGGAGAGGCTCTGTGGATAAAACCGGAGGTCGACACACCGACGCCGACCGACATGGCCCAGTGGCTGCAGGCGTTTTATCAAAGCACAGATGCATTGCCGCCTGACTTCATGGCTGATCGGGATGATGCTGTGCCCCAAGCGCGTGACTGGTCTTGAGGTTTTGCCATGCGTTTGACCCTGGATACCAATATTTGTAGCTACATCCTGCGGCGCCACCCGGTGAACATGATCAAGCGGTTTGCAGGGATTGACCGCAGCCAGTTGTGGTTGTCGTCCATCGTGGCGGCTGAGTTGCGATTTGGTGCGGTGAAATTGGCTTCGCCCCGGTTCAGCAGCGCGGTGGAATCTTGGCTGGCGGGGTTTGAGGTGCTGGATTGGCCCACCGATGCGAGCCACCACTACGCCCAGGTGCGCGCCGCATTGGAGCGGGCGGGTCAGCCGATTGGCAGCATGGATTTGATGATTGCTGCCCATGCACTGGAGCGGGACAGTGCGCTGATTACCAACAATGCGCGTGAGTTTTTGCGGGTGCCGGGCTTGTCGGTGCAGGAGTGGGCCTTAACCTGAAGCAGAGCCCACCAACCCTGCCCGAACCGCATCCGCCCTGCCCGTCACCGCTGCCCGTTCCTCATCCGTCAGCCTGCCCAGATTGCGCACCTGCAGCGCCACCCGTGGGTTTTTGGCCAGCACGGCTTCGTGGCGTATCAAGTAGTCCCAATACAAGGTGGTGAATGGGCAGGCTTTGTCGCCCACCCGCAGCGCCGGGTCATAGCGGCAGCCCTTGCAGTGCGGGCTCATGCGCTGGATGTATTTGCCGGTGGCGATGTAGGGTTTGCTGGCCATGATGCCGCCGTCGGCGTACTGACTCATGCCCAGCACATTGGGCAGCTCCACCCATTCCACGGCGTCGACATACACCGCCAGATACCAGGCGTGAATCTGCTGGGGTTTCACACCCAGCATCAAGGCATACAACCCGGTGACCATCAGGCGCTGGATGTGGTGGGCGTAGCCATGGTCCAGCGTTTGGGTGATGGTGTCTTTCAGGCACGCCATGTCGGTCTGGCCGGTCCAGAACCAGGCAGGCAGGTCCTGGGTGGCGTTCATGGCGTTGCGCTCGCCGTACGTGGGCATGTGCGTCCAGTAAATGCCGCGCACGTACTCGCGCCAGCCCAGAATCTGGCGCACAAAGCCTTCCACACTGGCTAGCGGGGCTTTACCTGCCTGGTAAGCCGCCTCAGCTGCGGCCACCACCTCCCGGGGGTTGAGCAACTTCAGATTCAGCGCTGCGCCCAGGTGGGCGTGGTACAGCCAGGGCTGGCCGGGCCACATGGCGTCTTGAAACTGGCCGAACAACGGCAGCCGCTCGGTGATGAAACTGTGTAGTGCTTGCAGAGCCTGCGCACGGTTCACCGGCCAGGCAAAACTGTCCAGTTTTCCGGGGTGGTCGGCGAAGCGGGTTTGCACCAGGGCAATGACTTCGCGGGTGATCGCGTCGGGGCCGAACTGGCTGCGCGCGGGCACATGGGTCGGGCCTGTGATCGGAAAAGCCTCGCGGTTTTCAGCGTCAAAGTTCCACTGCCCCCCCACCGGCTGATCGCCTTCCATCAACACGTTTTGGGCGCGGCGCTGCTCACGGTAGAAATACTCCATGCGCAGTGACTTGCGGCCTTTGGCGTGGGCCTCAAAGTCGCGCACGGTGGTAAAAAAATGGCGGTCGTCGCGCAAGTCCAAGGGCAGCTTGCTTGCCGCAGCGGCGGCTTGAATGGCCTTGAGCACACGCCAGTCGCCGGGGGCGGTCAGCACCAGTTGGGTCGGCTTCAGGCGGGCGATGTCTGCTGACAGTTGCGCGTCTAACGCGCCGTGGTTGTCGGGCGCATCCAGAGGCGTGTAGTGCAGCGGTTTGCCCGATTCGCGTAACTCAGCCGCAAAGTGCCGCATGGCCGAGAGAAACAGCGCGGTGCGCTGTTTGCTGGACCACACGTGCGTGGATTCTTGCGCCACCTCGGCCATCCACAACATATCTTGCGTGGCATCAAAACCGTCGAACGCGCTGGATTGTGCGTCCAGCTGGTCGCCCAGCACGATCACTAACGTGCGTAGTTTTCCCATATTTACTTTCTGGCCCGGCAGGCGTCGGAGCAGAACTTCACTTCTGCCCAGTTTTTGGCCCAACTGCGACGCCAGGTCATGGCGCGACCACAG
>JAYUXO010000114.1:0-11858 GCA_043753505.1 Comamonadaceae bacterium | reverse complement strand
CCGACAGGTTGGGGGCCATGTCCGACACCACCACATCGGCTTTGCGCTGCCCAAGCACCGCTTGTAGCTGCACCAGCACTTCGGGCTCCCGAAAATCGCCCTGCAAAAAATTGACGCCTTCGATCGGGTCCATCGGCAACATGTCCAACGCCACAATCGTTCCCTTGAGTTCACCCACCGCTGCCCCGGTGGGTGACAAACGCCGGCGCACATACTGACTCCACGCACCCGGCGTGCTACCTAGATCCACCACCAGATACCCCGGTTTGATCAGCCCAAGCGTTTCGTCGATTTCCTTGAGTTTATAGGCCGCACGCGCGCGATAGCCTTCTCTGGCGGCCAGCTTCACGTAGGTGTCGTTCACATGGTCGTTCAGCCAGGCTTTGTTGACTTTCTTGCTTTGGGTTTTAACTTTCATGGGCTGATTGTGAAGGCGTGACACACCAACCGGGATAATCGACTCATGCCCCACATACAACTGACTCCCGCCCAACGCAAAGACCACCGCTCCGAGGCACACCACCTGGACCCCGTAGTCATGATTGGCAACGACGGCTTGACGCAAGGCGTCACCAAAGAAATTGACGCCGCACTCAGTTCCCACGGCCTGATCAAAATCCGCGTGCTGGGTGACGACCGCGCCGCTCGCGACCAGCTATTCAGATCCCTGGCAGATGACTTGAACGCCGCGCCGATTCAACACATTGGCAAGCTGCTGGTGCTGTGGCGACCCAAACCCGACAAAGAAAAAGCGGCTGCCAGCGACGACCGCATGGCCGGCCCACGCGATGTGAAAGTGCTCAAGTACAGCTCACGCGGCGGCCAGCGCCCGGAAGTGAAAACCTTGCGTGTGCTGGGCAACCAGCGTTTGACGCAAGGCGGCAAGGTCAAGCGGGCGGCGGCTCCCAAGCAAATTTCGGTCAAGAAGCGCAGACAGACCTGATGCAGGACAGATGACGTCCTGGTCGCTGCACGGTCAAGAATGACAGATGACGTGTACGGGGTCTGTCATGCGCCAACGGCGCAGTCATGCGAAACGATGCGGGCGTCATCTGTCATCCGGTCGCGTCATGTGCCATAGCACGACCCCGGCACACAGCCACTGCAACACATACATACCGCTGCCCACAGCGTGCCACAGCTTCAAGTACTCGCGCGCCACGATGCGGGGAGCCACCGCAAATTCCACCAGCAGCGCCAGCAGCATCCCACCTACTACAAAAATCATAGCTGTTTGAGCAGTATTTATAAGGGCTGGATACTTGTCTGATCTAAAAACCATCAGCAAGAGCATGCCGCACACCACCGACACCCAGGTCTGCGCTGCAAACAATTTGGCAGCCATGCCCCCGGCCATGGCGGGGGTGGGCAAATGGACAAACAGCAGAGGCACGACCAGAAATCCGAGAGTGGTCAAGCTGCCCCACCACAGTGCGGCGGCGAACAACGGCAGGCGACGCATGGCGTGAGCGCCAACCCTAAACGTAACTGACGCGAATGATTTCGTAACGCCGGTTGCCGCTGGGCGCTATCACCTCGGCTATATCGCCATCCTCTTTACCAATCAGCGCGCGGGCAATCGGGCTGCTGATATTGATCAAGCCCAGCTTCAAATCAGCCTCGTCTTCGCCGACGATCTGATAGGTGACCTTGTCGCCAGATTTCTCGTCTTCCAGCTCCACAGTCGCGCCAAACACCACCCGGCCTCCTGCGTCCAGACCCGCTGGGTCAATAATTTGCGAGCCCGACAGCTTGCTTTCAATTTCCTGGATGCGGCCTTCAATAAAGCCCTGGCGGTCTTTGGCAGCGTCGTATTCCGCGTTTTCACTCAAATCGCCCTGCGCACGCGCCTCGGAAATGGCGTTGATGACCCACGGGCGCTCCACGGTTTTGAGTTTGTGCAACTCGGCTTTGAGTTTTTCGCTTCCGCGCTTGGTAATCGGGATGGTGGCCATGGTGATTTGCTGTGAAAAAAAACGAAACCGCCGGGCGGTGGTCGCCCGGCGGTCGTTGTCTAAATTATGCCGTTTGCCTGCTGGGCTTTGTCAAGCGGTCAACTGCGCATGCATCTCCTGCACCGAAATCACGCCCAGTTGGTCGATGTATTTCATGCCTTCTACCGCCGCTTCAGCACCCGAAATTGTGGTGTAAGTGGTGACGCGGGCCAGCAGCGCGGTGGTACGGATGGCGCGGGAATCCTTAATGGCGTTGCGACGCTCTTCCACGGTGTTGATGACCAGGGAAATGTCATTGTTCTTGATCATGTCCACCACATTGGGGCGACCTTCGGTGACTTTGTTGACCGTGACACACGGAATGCCCGCTGCGGTGATGGCCGCCGCGGTGCCTTTGGTGGCCACCAGTTCATAGCCCTGCGCCACCAGCGCGCGAGCCACGTCCACGGCACGGGGTTTGTCGCCGTTTTTAACCGTCAAAAATACCTTGCCGGTCGACGTGACGCCGTCTTCCTTGAACGGCCGCGGTAGTTTGGTGCCTGCACCCAGCTGGCTTTTGACAAACGCCTCGCCAAAGGTTTTGCCCACGCCCATCACCTCACCAGTGGACTTCATTTCGGGGCCGAGAATGGTGTCAACACCAGGGAATTTAACGAACGGAAACACGGCTTCTTTGACGCTGAAATACGGCGGCGTAACTTCTTTCGTGATGCCTTGCCGCGCCAGCCCCTGCGTCTCGAGTGACTGCCCCACCATGCAACGCGCCGCCACCTTGGCCAACTGAATACCAGTGGCCTTGCTGACGAAGGGCACGGTACGGCTGGCGCGGGGGTTGACCTCCAGCACATAAATCACGTCCTGGCCGTCAACGGTTTGAATGGCGAACTGCACGTTCATCAGGCCCACCACGTTCAGCGCTTGGGCCATCGCAGCGGTCTGGCGCTTGATTTCGGATACGGTCACAGCACTCAAAAAGTACGGTGGCAACGAGCAGGCCGAGTCGCCGCTGTGCACGCCCGCCTGCTCGATGTGCTCCATCACGCCGCCAATGAAGGTCACGCCGGTGTTGTCGCGTATGCAGTCCACATCGCACTCGATGGCGTCGCTCAAAAAGCGGTCCAGCAGCACGGGCGAGTCGTGACTGACCTTGACAGCCTCCCGCATGTAACGCTCCAGGTCGCGCTGTTCGTGCACGATTTCCATCGCGCGACCGCCCAGCACGTAGCTGGGGCGCACCACCAGCGGGTAACCCAGCGCGGTGGCTTTTTCCAGCGCTTCTGGTTCGGTTCGCGCTGTAGCGTTAGGCGGCTGTTTCAAGGCCAGCTGGTGCAGCAGGGCCGAGAATCGCTCGCGGTCTTCGGCAGCGTCAATCATGTCGGGACTGGTGCCGATGATGGGCACGCCGTTGGCTTCCAGACCAAGCGCCAGTTTCAGCGGAGTCTGGCCACCGTACTGAACGATCACGCCAAGAGGCTTTTCTTTGTCAACGATTTCCAGCACATCTTCCAGCGTCAGCGGCTCGAAATACAAGCGGTCAGAGGTGTCGTAGTCGGTGGAGACGGTTTCGGGGTTGCAGTTAACCATGATGGTCTCGTAGCCGTCTTCGCGCAGGGCCAGCGCAGCATGTACACAGCAGTAATCAAACTCGATGCCCTGGCCGATGCGGTTGGGGCCGCCACCCAGCACCATGATTTTTTTGTTTTGCGTGGGCTGGGCTTCGCACTCGGGGTTGTCACCGCTTTCGTAAGTTGAGTACAAATACGCCGTATTGGTGGCGAACTCGGCTGCGCAGGTGTCCACCCGTTTGTAAACCGGTCGGACGCCGAGCGCCCAACGCTGCTCGCGCACCGCGGTATCGGTGGTGTGCAGCAGCTTGGCCAGGCGGCGGTCGGAAAAACCTTTTTGCTTCAGACCCAACAGCTCCTTTTTTGATAGCTGCTTGAGCAGATTCTGCGAGGGCTGGGCGGCGATTTTGTCCAATTCCAACTCCAGATTCACAATTTCCTGGATTTGCACCAGAAACCACGGGTCAATCTTGGTCAGCTCGTGCACCTCCTGAAGGCTCATGCCTTGCGCAAACGCGTCGCCCACGTACCAGATGCGCTCCGGGCCGGGCTCGCCCAATTCCTTTTCCAGCACCTCACGGTCCTGCGTCATTTCGTTCATGCCGTCAACGCCCACTTCCAGGCCGCGCAGCGCTTTCTGAAACGACTCCTGGAAGGTGCGGCCGATCGCCATCACCTCGCCCACCGATTTCATTTGCGTGGTCAAGCGGCTGTCGGCTTGGGGGAATTTTTCGAAAGCAAAACGCGGGATTTTGGTGACGACATAGTCAATCGAAGGCTCGAAGGACGCCGGCGTGGCGCCGCCGGTAATCTCATTGCGCAGCTCGTCCAGCGTGTAGCCACAAGCCAGCTTGGCCGCCACCTTGGCAATCGGAAAACCCGTGGCCTTGCTGGCGAGCGCGCTGGAACGCGACACCCGAGGATTCATTTCGATCACCACCATGCGGCCATCCGCCGGGTTGATTGAAAACTGCACATTGCTTCCGCCCGTGTCCACGCCAATTTCGCGCAGCACCGCAAGGGATGCGTTGCGCAGAATCTGGTACTCCTTGTCGGTCAGCGTTTGCGCCGGTGCCACAGTGATTGAGTCACCGGTGTGCACACCCATCGGGTCCAGGTTTTCAATCGAACACACGATGATGCAGTTGTCCGCCTTGTCGCGCACCACCTCCATCTCGTACTCTTTCCAGCCCAACAGCGATTCCTCGACCAGCAGCTCGCTGGTCGGCGAAGCTTCCAGCCCGCGTTTGCAGATCACCTCAAATTCTTCGGCGTTGTAGGCAATACCACCACCGGTGCCGCCCAGCGTGAAACTGGGGCGGATCACGGTAGGGAAGCCCAGGGTTTTTTGCACCGTCCACGCTTCTTCCATGCTGTGCGCAATGCCCGAGCGCGCTGAGCCGAGACCGATCTTGGTCATCGCATCTTTGAACTTCAGCCGGTCTTCCGCTTTGTCAATCGCCTGCGGCGTAGCACCAATCAATTCCACCGGTTTGCCAGTGGCTGCGCCCGTGTATTTGGTCAACACGCCGTGGTGCCACAGGTCCAGCGCACAGTTCAGCGCGGTCTGCCCGCCCATGGTTGGAAGAATCGCATCCGGCCGCTCTTTGGCAATGATTTTTTCCACCGTTTGCCAGGTGATGGGTTCGATGTAAGTCACATCCGCCGTGGCCGGGTCGGTCATGATCGTGGCAGGGTTGCTGTTGATCAAAATGACTTTGTACCCCTCCTCGCGCAACGCCTTGCAGGCCTGCACGCCCGAGTAATCAAACTCGCAAGCCTGGCCAATGACGATGGGGCCTGCGCCGATGATGAGGATGGAGTGGATGTCAGTGCGTTTTGGCATGGTCAGTCTTCAGTCAGGTCACGGCGCGTCTTTTTTATCGCCGGCGGCGCTTCAGGTACGTGAGGCGTTGATTTAAATTGAAATTCCTGCTGCTGGGGTGTTCATTGGCCCGATTTGAGGCCTTCTTTCCAACCGCTCCAGCAAAGCTTGCTTGCGCTCCACCGGCATGTTCTTTTGCATCAACTGCATCAGTCCATCGCCTTCAATCATGGGCCGCAACACGGCCGCTTCGCTTTCGTAAAAACTCACATCCCAGTCGGCCATCAATTCGGCAAAGTCGGCTTCTTCGCAGGTTTTGCCTTTGGCCAGCAGGGTGATCAAGGGCATGGCCTTGTTTTCCATGAAGGCTTTTTTGTAGGGCTTTTGAGACCAGCGCGCGCCGAACCATTCCTTGTGCTCGGGTGGCAGGGTCATGATGCGTTTTTGGATCGCTTTCTCGAGCGTGGCCTGGGGGAAACTGAAAAATTTCATCGCATGATCCTTAGGCCTTGGCCATCAACTGAATAAAACGGTCAAACAAATAGCCAATGTCTTGCGGCCCAGGGCTGGCCTCAGGGTGACCCTGAAAGCAGAATGCGGGTCTGTCGGTGCGCGCCAGGCCTTGCAAGGTGTTGTCGAACAGGCTGATGTGGGTGGGGCGCAGGTTGGCAGGCAGGGTTTTTTCATCGACCGCAAAACCGTGGTTCTGGCTGGTGATGCTGACGCGGCCGGTGTCAAGGTCTTTCACCGGGTGGTTGGCCCCGTGGTGGCCAAGTTTCATTTTGAAGGTTTTGGCACCGCTGGCCATTGCCATGAACTGGTGACCCAGACAGATGCCGAAGGTGGGCATGCCGTGCTCGATCAGCGCTGCAGTGGCGGCAATGGCGTAATCGCAAGGCTCGGGGTCGCCAGGGCCGTTGGACAGGAAAACGCCATTGGGCTTTAAAGCCAGCACGTCTTTAGCCGATGTTTGCGCGGGCACGACGGTGACGCGGCAGCCACGCTGCGCCAACATGCGCAGGATGTTTTTCTTGACGCCGAAGTCGCAGGCCACCACGTGGAATTGTGGTGAGGTTTGCGTGCCGTAAACTGGTTTTCCGTCTGGACCGGCTAGTTGCCATTCGGTCTGCGACCAGTCATACGACTGGGTTGTGGATACCATTTTTGCAAGGTCAAGACCCGTCATGCTGGGTGCCAATCGGGCTTTGGCGATGGCTTGATCAACCAACTCGGGTGTAACGTCCTGATCCGCTGCCAAGCCCATGATGCAGCCGTTCTGCGCGCCCTTGGTGCGCAGCAGGCGGGTGAGCTGACGGGTGTCGATGTCGGCAATGGCCACCGTATTTTCGGCCACCAAATAATCAGATAACGACTGCGTGCTGCGAAAGTTGCTAACCAAAATCGGCAGGTCCTTGATGATGAGACCGGCGGCATGCACACGGCTGCTTTCCACATCCTGCGGGTTGACGCCGGTGTTGCCGATGTGCGGGTAGGTTAGCGTGACGATTTGCTGGCAATAGCTGGGGTCGGTCAGGATTTCCTGATAGCCGGTCATCGCAGTGTTGAACACCACTTCGCCGCGCGTGGTGCCGGTGGCGCCGATGGAGGAACCTGTGAAGACTGTGCCGTCTGCAAGCGCCAGAATGGCTGGGGGATGGCGGGGCTTGAGAGACAAAAGCACTGGGTTCTCCGTGTGGTTGGCGGTGCTCCCAAACACACAAAACCCGTTATTTAAACAGGACTTGGCGGCGCGCTATCGGTGAAATAAGTTCAGGCGTTGCGCTTGGGGCGTGGGGTTTTGGATAGCCCCCGATTATAGGTGGGGGTATTGCCGGGTTTCGGCTCAGCACGCTGGCGTGCTCAACTCAGGGTGCTGGTGTACTGAGCCAAAACGCTGGCGTGCAAACAAATCGCTGCCGCTGCTGCCACATTCAGCGACTCTTCGCCGCCAGGCTGGGCGATGCGCACTGCCAGGTGTGCGCGGGCGACCAATTCGTCAGACACGCCCTGTCCTTCGTGGCCCATAGCCCACGCACAGGGCCATGGCAGCCCACCTGAAACGCGGCACAGCGCTTCCAGCGGTTGGCCCTGGTGTGAGCTGGTCACGAGCAAGGGCACCGTTAACGCCTCCAGATCCGTCAGCAACAGCCCTTCAACCAGACGCAGCCCGAAATGTGCACCCATGCCCGCACGCAGCACCTTGGGTGCCCACAGCGCTGCCGTGCCTTTCAACGCCAGCACTTGCTTGAAGCCAAAAGCCGCCGCGCTGCGCAAAATGGAACCAACATTTCCAGCGTCTTGCATACGGTCCAGCACCACGCTAGGCAGTTGTACCTGCAGGGTCGCATCAGCCGGTAGCGCTATCACAAACCCCATGTTGCCGGGGGAGTCCAGCCCGCTGATTCCGCCAAATACGGCATCTGGAATCACTATGATTTTGATAGCTGCTTGAGCATATTTATATTGGGCTTGTAGCCAATATGACTCTGAAATGACCACGTAATCCGGTTGAATACCGCGCGCAAATGCGGCATCACACAAGTGGTCTCCCTCCAGCCATACCCGGCCCTGTTTGCGGTAAGCCGTATTGTCTCGCGCCAGGCGGCGCAGTTCTTTGAGCAAGGGGTTGGCGGGAGAAGTGATGTGGGTGATGGTCATGGGTTGAATGTGAAGGGACGGGTCAATCGCCTAAACAGCCATGACCGCAGAGACGCAGAGAACTCAGAAGGCCGCAGAGTGGGTGTGAACATGATTTTTCTCTGCGCAACTCTGCGCAACTCTGCGTTCTCTGCGTTCTCTGCGTCTCTGCGGTAATGGCTATTTGGCCTGCAATCCCAGCACCCGCGTCACCGGCGCAAAACTGCGGCGGTGCTCGGCGCAGGCACCGTGAAACTGCAGGGCGATGAGGTGGACAGGCGTGCCGTAGCCTTTGTGGGCGGCAAAACCGTAGTTGGGGTAGGCCTCGTGCAGTGTGTGACACAGACGGTCGCGCGTGACTTTGGCCAGGATGGAGGCGGCAGAAATCGCGGCCACTTTGGCATCACCTTTCACGATGGCTTCGGCCCGCATGGGCAGGGTGGGCAGGCGGTTGCCGTCGACGAGCACCAGCGTGGGTTTCAGGCGCAGGCCGGCCACGGCGCGCTGCATGGCCAGCAACGTGGCTTGCAGGATGTTCAGCTCGTCTATTTCCTGCGCACTGGCCTGCGCCACCGAAAAACACAGGGCTTTGGCGCGGATTTCGTCGAACAGGCGTTCGCGCCGCATGGCTGTCAGTTTTTTGGAGTCTGCAAGTCCTTTGATGGGTTGCAGCTCGTCCAGCATCACGGCAGCCGCTACCACCGGGCCCGCTAGCGGGCCACGGCCCGCTTCGTCCACACCGGCCATCAGGGCCGGCGCATCCCACACCAGCGCAACCTGTTCGCCAGGCACAGCTGGCTTAACTCTGGATAACTTTTTCAATGGCATCGGTGGCAAGCTGGGCAGTGTCGCGCTGTAAATCGATGTGCAACCGGGTAAAGCGCTGTTCAAGGGCGGTGATTTTCTCAGGTGTTGCAAACCAGGCCAGCACCGCATCGGCCAACGCTTGCGGGGTGGCATCGTTTTGTAGCAATTCGGGCACCACAAATTCGCCACACAAGATGTTTGGCAGACCTACCCACGGCTGCAATCGCTTGCCGCGCATGATCAGCCAACTGATGGGGTGCATGTTGTAGGCAATGACCATCGGGCGTTTAAAAAGGGCCGCTTCCAACGTGGCGGTGCCGCTGGCGATCAAGGTGACATTGCAGGCGGCCAGTGCGTTGTGCGACTGGCCTGTGATGATGGTCAGGTGCTGCAACACGCCTGCTTGACGCGCTGCGGCTTCGATTGCCGGGCGCAGCGAAGCCATCGCAGGCACTACAAATTTGATAGCTGCTTGAGCAGTATTTATAAGGGCTACAGCACTAAAAAGCTTGTGAGCAAGGTATTGAATCTCGGACGCACGGCTGCCGGGCAGCACGGCTACCACCGTGTCTTTATCCTGGAAACCCAGCGTTTTTCGTGCGGCCAGACGGTCGGCCTGCATGGGAATGACGTTGGCCAGCGGATGCCCCACGTAGGTGGCGGCAATGCCGTGCCGCGACAACATCGCAGGCTCAAAGGGGAAGATGCACAGCACGTGGTCGGCAGCACGGCGGATTTTTTCAATTCGGTCAGCCCGCCAGGCCCAGATGGACGGGCAAACGAAATGCACGGTTTTGATGCCCGCGCTTTTCAAGCTGGTTTCCAGTTGCAGATTGAAATCGGGCGCGTCCACGCCGATGAAGACATCGGGCTTTTGCTTGAGCAAACGCTGGCGTAGCTGGTTGCGGATGCCGACGATCTCGCGGTAGTGGCGCAGTACTTCAACATAGCCACGCACCGCCAGTTTCTCGTGCGGCCACCAGGCGTCAAAGCCGTGGCTTGCCATTTGCGGGCCGCCGATACCTGCAGACTGCAAATCGGGCCAGTGGGTTTTCATGCCGTTCAAAAGGAGTCCTGCGAGCAAGTCGCCGGACGCCTCCCCAGCTACCATCGCAGCTTGCATGCGGCTAGCGAACAATGCCGCGCTGCGGCGAGGTTTGCTCTAAAAAGGAAAGCATCTCCAGCACATCCGGCTGGGCCTCTGGCTCGTTATTGCTTAAATCGGCAATCGCATCTCGCGCTTGCGACAAAGTCAACTCGTCGCGGTACAAGAGCTTGTGCATGGCTTTTACCGCGGCCAGCCTGGATGAAGAAAAGCCCCGACGGCGCAGGCCTTCAAAGTTCATTGAGCGGGCCTGCGCGGGCTGTCCCTGGCACATCACAAACGGCGGCAGGTCGGCAAACAACAGCGAACACATGGCGGTGAGGCTGTGGGCACCGATGCGCACAAACTGGTGAACCACCGTGAAACCACCCAGGATGACGTGGTCGCCCACCACCACATGCCCGGCCAATTGGGTGTTGTTGGCAAAAATCGTGTGGTTGCCTACCTGGCAGTCGTGCGCCAGATGCACATACGCCATCAGCCAGTTGTCGTCACCCACGCGGGTGATGCCGCCGCCGCCAGGCGAACCGATGTTAAAGGTGGTGAATTCGCGGATGGTATTGCCATTGCCTATTACCAACTGGCAGGGCTCACCTGCATATTTTTTATCTTGCGGTACCGCGCCCAGCGAGGCGAACTGGAAGATGCGGTTGTCGCAGCCTATCGTGGTGTGACCTTCAATGACGCAATGCGGGCCTACCGTGGTGCCCCCGCCGATGCATACATGCGGGCCTATGATGGTGTAAGGACCCACGGTGACGCTGGGGTTTATCTGTGCGGCAGGGTCAACAATGGCCGTCGGGTGGATGAGGCTCATGTTTTGACAGCTAACCCACCGAGCGCATGGTGCACATCAACTGCGCCTCGCAGGCCAGTTCCGTGCCCACGTGTGCCTGCGCGCTGAACTTGAAAATGCCGGACTTGGACCGGTCCAAAGCCACGGTCATCACCAACTGATCGCCGGGTTCGACCGGGCGCTTGAAACGCGCGCTGTCGATGCCGGCGAAGTAATACACCGTCTTGTCGTCGGGCGTTGTGCCTAAGGTGTCAAAAGCCAGCAGAGCGGCAGCTTGCGCCATGGCTTCCAGCATCAACACGCCCGGCATCACGGGGCGGTGCGGAAAATGGCCCATGAAAAACGGCTCGTTGATGGTGACGTTTTTCAACGCCACGATGCGCTTGCCTTTTTCCAGTTCCAGCACCCGGTCGACCAGAATGAACGGATAGCGGTGAGGGAGTTGTTTGAGAATCTGGTGAATGTCCATCATGTTGGTTTTGTTCTTTCTGGCTGCGCTTCCAGCGCTTTGATTCGCTCGCGCAAGCTGTGCAGTTGCTTCAGCGTGGCGGCATTTTTTTCCCAGGCGGCATTGTCATCGATGGGAAACAGGCCGCTGTAATGGCCGGGTTTCAGGATCGACCGGGTGACCACCGAAGCGGCCGATATGTGCACGTGATCAGCCAGCGTCAAGTGCCCCAGCACCACCGCACCACCGCCCACCGTGCAGTACGCGCCAATGGTGGCGCTGCCTGCCACACCCGCGCAGCCAGCCATCGCCGTGTGCGCACCCACGCGCACGTTGTGACCGATCTGCACCAGGTTATCCAGCTTCACACCGTCTTCAATCACGGTATCGTCCAGTGCACCGCGGTCAATGCAAGTGTTGGCACCCATTTCGACATCGTTGCCAATGCGCACCGCACCCAACTGCTCAATTTTTTCCCAGCCTGGGCCAGCTGCATCATGGGCTGGGCGAGGCGCAAACCCAAAACCATCGGCACCGATCACCACGCCGCTGTGGATGATGCAGCGCTCGCCCACTGTGCAGTTTTCGCCCAGCGTGACACGTGCTTTCAAAACGCTGCGCGCACCCACCTGCGCGCCACGCTCCACCACGCATAGGGCACCAATGGAGGCTGTTTCGTGAATGTGTGCTTCGGCGTCGATCACCGCGCTGGGATGAATG
>JAYUXO010000113.1:0-1897 GCA_043753505.1 Comamonadaceae bacterium | reverse complement strand
GCCCGAGCTTGTCCCCGCCCGTTGCGGACACCCTGTCAATCCCCCAATTAAACCGGTCTTAGCGCGTTGCTCCAAGACCTGACGTGATACCCCACCAGTAACCCGTTCAATGCCTGAACCCACTGAGGTTTCGTTTGATTGTTGGTTTGTTGCACATCTGCCAGCGTGCGCCCCAACCAGGCCTCGTTGGGCGTTAACCCCGCCAGGTTTTGATGTGGCCGCATGCAGTTGTAGAAAGTGATGAATTCATTCAAGAGCGCCTGCAAGGTGTTCATGCTGGTCGGCTGAATCTGTTGGAGCAAAGGCTTCAGCGTTCCAAACACCCTTTCAATCCGCCCGTTACGCCAAGGCTGCATGGGTGGCCCGCGCCGGTGAGCGATGCCCAGCGCCTGCAAAACACCTCGCCACAACTGACCTGTAAATATTCCTTCGTTATCGGTTCGAATCACCTTGGGCATGCCAAAGCACGCAAACGCGAAACACAGGCAACCCAGCAAAGTGAAAGCGCACTTGCCGGGCACCACCTTCAAACAAAGCAACCTGCGAAAGCCGTGATCCACGATGCCCAGCACAGTGAAAGTCAAGCCATCCGGACTGGTCACAAAAGTCAAATCCAGTGCCCAGGTATGGCAACCGCAAAGACGGTCGGTTTGCGCCTGCGCATGGCACGCCGCTAATCTGCAATCACCGCTTCATGCGCTTTGAGTACTTCGGCAACCCACGACTTGCCCACTGTCACGCGCCCGCCGTGCCAGCGGTTGAAAGCAGTGGCAATGCGGCGACAGCTGGTCAAATGAATAGCCAGGTACAGCACCCGGGCCAAGACCCAATCGGGCTTGGCGCGCGGGTGGGCTTTGTGGTCATCGGGCTTAAGCCCTGCATCAACCGTCGTACCAGCCCTGCGCCGGTAAGCCTTCACCCGCCGATGCCGCCACAGCCACCCACACAAAGCCAGACAAGCCCATAGCCGCGCCAGCAGGCAAAGCGATACCCAAAACACCGTCACCATCATGACCCCACCCTGAAATTGCTTTTGATTTGCGAAATCCACGTTTGAGCATCAAAACCGCCACCAGCCCATGTAGATACTGCTCAAGCAGCTACGCATTTGGTAGCGAATAGAGGCACTGCAACCGCTACATCGCAGTTTCAGCACTAAAACCGCCACCAGCCTTCATAGATACTGCTCAAGCAGCTATCAATACAGAAGCAACAAAGCGGCCCGTGGGCCGCTTTGTATTCCGGTGTCTGACGTCCTGGCAGTCAGAAAGCCTTCATCGCCTCCGTTTGCGCTTCCATCAGATCGCCCTTACGCTTGAGCACAAACAGGCCCTGCTCACGGGCGCTGGCAGCCACGTCGTCGGGCACGCTGAAACCGGCGAGGCCGCCGTACAGTTTGTAGTCTTTGTATTCGGGAAACATGTCCCGGTAGCGCTGCATCTGGCGCTGCACCTGCTCAATGTCGTTCAGATGGGCCTTGTACTTGACCTCAATGACGGCCATCGACGAGCCGTTGTGCATCACCACATCAAACTCAGCCTGCCGGCCGGGCTTTCCACCCACGATGTTCTTGAGCACCCGGTCAAAGCGGATGTTGCCGACCTCGGGTTTGTCAAACAGCGTGTTGTAGAAGAACTCCTCAGCTACATCGCCCTGGTTGGAAGCCATGGCACCCATGCGACGCCCAACTTCTTTGATCACACGGGACGTTTCTGCAACTTCGGCTTGGGCGGCAGCTTGAGCCGTTCGCAGCTCAACCATTTGTTGTTCAGACTTGGCTTGAGATGTAGCAAGCTGCGCGTCCAGGCGATCTGATTTAACGGCCAGCCCGGCCACGAGGTCTTTGAGTTCTTGGTCAGTCATGGTTGTGCAGGTGGTGGTCTTCTGTGCGGATGCA
>JAYUXO010000112.1:0-1898 GCA_043753505.1 Comamonadaceae bacterium | reverse complement strand
CTTTCAATCGCCCGTGAGCACAGTGTCTTGAGTTACTTTCTGGCGCAACTGGATCGTCTCCTGCTGGTTCCCAACGTCACCGTGGTTACCGCCTGCCGTGAGTTTGATCGACACTACGACCGGCGGATCGCCGACCGCCGATGGGATGCCGAGTTCACGTGCAAACCGCTTAATTGGGATGCAGAAGCTGCGCCACTGCTCGCCAAACTTGGCGTTAACACATCAACCATCGATGCGCTAACCCGCCAGCTGATTTGCAACCCGCGTGAACTGGCCTTATTTGTCGAACTCGCCCTCCGAGACGGCAGCTTCAACGTGGTAACCAGCCAAGCATTGGCTCAGAAATACCTGCAAATCATCATCCAGGCCAACAGCATGCTGGGCGACGCTGCAATGCAGGCGATTGAAGGTATTGCGGCCGAAATGCTGAGCTTGCGAAGCTTGGCAGTGCCCCGCCAGCGGTTTGCCGGCACACCAGAAGTGATGCGCGCTCTGCTCAGTCACAACGTGCTGCACGAAACACAAGACGATAAGCTGGCTTTTGGTCACCAGACCCTGCTGGACGTGCTCGTTATCAGCGGTGCATTGCGTCGCGGGCAAACCCTGAATGAGTTCATTCAAGGTTTGCCGCCAGTGCCTTTTGTGCGCCCCAGCATTCGCCGCTTTGTTGAGCAGCTAGCCACGGGAGATCGTCGTGAAATGCGCAAGCAGTTGCGTACCGTTCTTACGGGGAATGCCGCTTTTCATATTCGCCGTTTGGTCGCTGAATATATCGCTGGGCAATTTCCGCATGAAGACAATTGGCCGTTGATCCGTGACTTGTACAACCACAACCGGGACGTGTTTCAGGTGATCTACATCCAGGCGTCCGGGATTGAATGGAACGACTTTTGGTTCAGGTGCCTTGCATCGAGTCAAGCCACAGATTTATAACCACCAAAATCAGCTGACTCAGCTGCTGACGCGCCTTTTTTCTCAAGCCGAAGAACAAGAAGAAGCCGACGGCGGCGCGATGCTTCGACGCGTGGTGGCAGTACAGGATTCCCTACTGGCTTTGGGCGTGAATGGCGTGGTCGACTGGCTCAGAGATAGTGAAAGGCCTTGACTTCAGCAGAGCGGTTAGACCGGGTCCGGCTATGTGTATTGGCAGGCAAGTCGGAATAGATGCCTACCGTCGCATCGGTAACCAGGGTTCTACTGTGGCCGTGGGCTTCGGGGAAGTCGTCAACCAGGTCGGATTTGACGGGTAACCGCAAACCCTACCCATGCCGCACCGCTACCGTCTTCAGCGTGGTGAAGCCCAGCAACGCTTCCAGCCCCTTCTCCCGCCCGTAGCCGGACGACTTCACCCCGCCAAACGGCAACTCCACGCCGCCGCCCGCGCCGTAGTTGTTCACAAACACCTGGCCGCATTGCAGGCGTTTGGCCAGGCGCAGCTGGCGGGCACCGTCGCGTGTCCACAGGCCGGCCACCAGGCCAAAGCGGGTGCTATTGGCCAGTTGCACGGCATGGTCTTCGCTTTTGAAGGCCATGGCACACAGCACGGGTCCAAACACTTCTTCTTGCGCCAGACGGTGCTCGGGCGGAACGTCGCGTAGCAGCACCGGGGCCTGGTAGTAGCCGCCTTCCGGTGCGCCTTCGACCACACGACCCTGCGCCACCATGGGAATGCCTGCCACCTGCGCGTCGCTCAAAAAGTCCCACACCCGCTGTTGCTGGGTCTGGCGGATTAATGGCCCCAGGTCCAGGTCCATGGCGGCAGGGCCTACGAGCAGGTTTTCAAATACCTCGCCCAGGCGCTCCAAAAGCGGGTTGTAGATCAGATCGTCGATCAGCAAACGCGACCCGGCGCTACAGGTCTGTCCGGCGTTTTGAACGATGGCGTTGACCACAGCGGG
>JAYUXO010000111.1:0-1903 GCA_043753505.1 Comamonadaceae bacterium | reverse complement strand
GGCGTCCAACGCTGCCCTGCAATATGGCGCGCCCCTGCTGTCGGCCCACACCACGGCGCTCATCATGTCGTCGGAGGTGCTGTTTGCCAGCTTTTCGGCCGCAGCACTGGGCGCTGGGCAGCTGAACAGCCGCGTCTGGTTGGGCGGTGCGCTGATCGTGGCGGCGGCGGTGTGGTCGGCCTGGCCTGCCCGTGACAGTGCGACCACCACGCATTAACCTCTCGACCTGTGATCACCTCCACCTACAAGGAACCTGAAATGACCACTGTTTATGACTTTTCGGCCACCCAGATCAACGGCAAAACGGTGCCCTTGTCCGATTTCAAAGGCAAGGTTTTGTTGATCGTGAACACCGCCAGTGCCTGTGGCTTCACGCCGCAATTTGCCGGCCTGGAAGCCCTGCACCAAAGCCATGGCAGCGAGGGTCTGGCGGTGCTGGGCTTTCCGTGTAACCAGTTCGGCTCGCAAGACCCGGGCAGCAATGACGAGATTTCCAGTTTTTGCCAGCTGAACTATGGCGTGAGTTTTCCCATGATGGGCAAGATCGACGTGAACGGTAAAGACGCCGACCCGCTGTACCAGTGGCTCTGCGCCGAAGCCCCAGGCCTGCTCGGCCTGAAATCCATCAAGTGGAATTTCACCAAGTTTCTGGTGGGCAAAGACGGCCAGGTGATCAAGCGCTATGCGCCCACCGACAAGCCGGAGTCCATGGCCAAGGATATTGAGGCGGCCTTGGCAGCTTGAGAAGCGTTTACTGCCTTCGACGCAAAGGGCGCAAAGCTTGCAAAAGAACTGCCAACGTCCAGTTCAACTGGAATTTACTTCTGCGACTTATGCGTAACCTTTGCGCCCTTTGTGTTCATAAACGTCACTAGCGCAGTCGTTGAAATCATTAAACCTTCTGCACCGCCCGCACCCCAAACACAATCCCTGCCGTCACCAGCGCCAGTCCGGCCATCAGATTCCAGTGCAGCGGTTCGCCCAGAAACATCACGGCGCCCAGGGCTGACAGGCCGGGCACCAGCGCCGTCATCATGGTGGAGCGTACCGGGCCAAAGTGCTGGATCATTTTGGTGAACGTGATGCCCGAAATCACCACCGAGCCAATGCCCTGCATGAAAATTTGGAACGTCACCTCAGGCCACGGTGCCGTGAGCAAACCGGTTTTGATCTGCCCGAACGCCACCAGTGCGATGTACGCGGGCATGAACGTGAGCACCGCAAACACCGTGATCGCAATCGTCGCTTTCACGGCGTCCAGCCCAAACTTGCGCGCCAGCACGCTGTAGGTTGACCAGCAAATCGCTGCACTCACGAAAAGCAGGTCGCCACGCAATACGCCTTCGAATATCGTGCCGCCGGAGGCTGCATCCGACAAGGCTTTCCACACACTCGCGCCGCCCACCAGCAAACCGCCGGAAACAATCAGCGCCAGCCCGAGTGCCCGCGTGGGCGTGATGCGGTCTCTCAAAATAACGGCCGCCAGCAACGCAGTCCATAGCGGCAAACTACCCGGCATCAGCACCGAAGCATGGGCCGCAGGTGCATAAAAAAACCCCGCGTAGGCCAGCAATGCATACAGCAAGCCCCCAAACAAACCGCATAAAGCCGTGATGCGAAACGGTAGTGGCGACAAACCGAGCCAGCTTTGGGAGCCTTGCAATTTTTGCGAGCGCACCAGCCAGAAACCCCAGGGCAATAGCACCGTACCCGCGCCCAGCAGGCGCACAAATGCCAAATCCAGTGGTGTGAGCGAGCCTTTGGCCGAAGCGCGGGCAATGATGATGAAGGCCGTCCAGATGGTGATGGTGATCACAGCAGCGGTGATGCCCACCGTGCGGGGAGACAAACGCGAGAAAAAGGTCATCGCCAGATTATGTTGGGAAGGCACGATGCTCATAAA
>JAYUXO010000110.1:0-4899 GCA_043753505.1 Comamonadaceae bacterium | reverse complement strand
GGAAGAAAGAGTGAACAAGCCATGAAACACATCACCTGCTACTTTGACGTTATCTCCCCCTACGCTTACCTGGCTTTCGAACACCTGCCGGTGGCGCTTCAGGGCTGCAGCTACAGCGTTCGCTACAAGCCGGTGCTATTTGCCGGCCTGCTCAACCACCACGGCCAGCTAGGCCCGGCCGAAATTCCCGGCAAGCGGGAGTGGACGTACCGTCAGGTGCTTTGGCTGGCACGCCAGCACGACATTGCCCTGCACCCGCTGGCTGCGCACCCCTTCAACCCCTTGCCGCTGCTGCGCCTGGTTGTGGCGTGCAGCGCCACCGGTGAGCCCAACCGTTATGT
This sequence comes from Comamonadaceae bacterium, assembly GCA_043753505.1. Classification (GTDB taxonomy): domain Bacteria; phylum Pseudomonadota; class Gammaproteobacteria; order Burkholderiales; family Burkholderiaceae_C; genus JAAFIW01. Next base: position 4,558 of record JAYUXO010000110.1, on the reverse strand, counting down.
GTGCGAGACGGTTCTACGCCACGTGTGGCGCGCAGGCACAGGTACGCCGCAAGTAGCGCCGCAAGACGCCGCCGACCCGCAGCGCCTGGCCACTCTTGCGCAGCAGCTGCAACCTGCGCGCGACCCTGCCAGCCCCGAAGTCAAAGCCCAACTCAAAGCCCACACTGACGAAGCGATTGCGCTGGGTGTGTTTGGCGTGCCCACCTTTGCGGTTGATGACCAACTGTTCTGGGGTTTGGACGCGCTGCCCATGCTGCGCGCCTGGATGGATAGCGACCCGTGGTTTGCAAGCAGCGGCTGGCTCGACACGGGGAAGATTCCGGCGGGAATCCACCGCATCCGACAATGAAATGTGGCCGTGAGATGCAAATGACCGCGCCGTTTGACCAGCCCGTCACAGCACAGATACTTGAATTCGTCCGCGCCATTGGCCTGCCGGTGGTGTTGGGCGAAGTGGAGGCCGACGCGTTTTTGCCGGGTATTTCAATAGCCCACGGTGGCCTGCGCATAGACCGATCACGCCTGCAATACCCCGGTGACCTGCTGCACGAGGCGGGCCACCTGGCCATGCTGCCGGCTACAGAACGCCACTTGTGCGACGGTCGTCTGCCCGTCGAAGGCGGGCAGGAAATGGGAGCGATGGCCTGGTCGTATGCCGCCGCGCTGCACCTGGGCCTGGATGCAGCCGTGGTGTTTCATGACGATGGGTACAAGGGCGACGCTGCGAGCTTGCTGGATAACTTCCGGCAGGGCCATTACCTGGGCGTGCCGTATTTGCAGTGGATGGGTTTAAGCTGGGAATCTCACCAGGCAGCGGCGCGGGGAGAGAAGGCTTATCCGTACATGCGGCGCTGGTTGCTCAATTGAGTGTGCTTCGCCCAAATTCCTGTTTTTCAAGTTAAAGCGACCGACAGCCCTTTTATTTACTGCACAAGCAGCTATTGATTTAAGAGCAACTAGGTCAGCTATTCGAGCCCGACTTTCGCGCCACTCACTCCTCCATCAATATACGCAGCGCATCCTCCGACCGCTTCATGTGCGCCCGGCTGAGTTCGGCCAGCGGTTTGTTACCCATCAAACGCCGGTTGGAAATCGTTCGAATTTGGTCTATCAACAAATCGGTTTCTTCGTTCAGCTTGCCGACTTTGCCCAACGAGATGCGTAGGGGGTAACCATCGCCATGCGCATCGCGGTATACCTGGGTGGTGCCGGGAATGACGATGGTGGTGGCATGGCCTGCGGCGTTGAGGATGTTGGTTTGAATCACTAGTGCGGGCCTGCCGCGTTTGCCGGGTTCTTCTTTGTGGGTTGGAGGCTCGAAATCAACTTCCCACAGCTGGCCGCGCTGCACCCGAGCGGGTTTACTCAAGACCGTCACCGGCTGCCGTGTCCATGGCCTCATTCTCTACAAGGTGCTGGCCGGAGAGTTGTTTTGACAGGTAAGTCATGCGCTCTTTCAACACCCGCTCGTTTTTTTCGCGAACCGCCTCGCGCAAGTACTCCGAACTGGGCATGTTGAACAAGCTGGCCAGCGATTTGGTTTGCTCGGCAAATTCGAACGAGGCGCGAAAAGACAAAGTGGCTGCAGCCATAATTTGCGCTCCATTTTTGTAAAACAAAATTGCAAAACAAAAACGTAAGGCGAATTTGATTTCAACTTCCAGGTGGTTACTGGGGACGTGTTCAGCCTGCCCGTCAAAGCCATGCCCGGATAATTCACACCTTCACCCAACCTCCAAAAGGAATCCCGTGCGAACCCTCAGCTTCACCGTTGCCATCTGCCTTTCCACCCTGGCCCTGGCCGCCTGTACCCAAACACCCGCCACGACCAAAACGGTCGCTATACCGCCAGCCACATCCGCACCTGCTGCGGCAGCACCGGCCCCCGTCACCACCAAAAGCGGCCTGATCTACCAGTCACTCAAAGAAGGCACCGGTGCCAGCCCTGCCGCGACTGACACGGTCAAGGTTCACTACAAGGGCACCTTCCCTGCCGACGGTAAAGAGTTCGACAGCTCCTACAAGCGCGGTGAGCCCACCGAATTTCCGTTGAACCGCGTGATTCCCTGCTGGACCGAGGGCGTGCAGTTGATGAAGCCGGGCGGCAAAGCCAAGCTGACTTGCCCACCCGCCATTGCCTACGGAGCCAACGGTGCGGGCAGCGTGATTCCGCCGAACGCGACGCTGGATTTCGAAATCGAGCTGATTTCGGTCAAGAAGTAAGCCGTTTGGGTTTTTGAACGCAGAGGGCGCAAAGGTTTCACAGAGGTTGAGAAAAACAGCCCATATCTTTTTATGGTGATTTGCGTTATTGAGACCTGAACACCTCTGCCATCGCCGCAAACGCCCTTCTGTCCAGCGCGTGTGTGAAAGCCGTGTTGGGTACGGGGTGAGACGACAGTTTCACCACCACCAGTTCAGCTGCCGGATTGATGTGGATATGCTGACCGTTCAGGCCTTTCGCTTCGAAAGTGCCGTCGGCGTCGTGCGGTATCCACCAGTGGTTGTGATATGAGTAGCCCGCCCGCATGGGCATGCCCCCTGCCTTGAATTTTTCGGCGTTAGCGCCCTTGCGAATCTCGGCCACCGCGGCGGCCGAGACCACCTGGCGGCCATTGAAGCGGCCGTTGCCGCGCAGCATCTCACCCAGCCGACCCAGGTCGCGCAGGGTGGCGTTCACGCCCACGCTGCTCAGTTGCAAGCCAGCAGCGTCCACCCACACATAAGCATCTTCCTGAGCCCCCAGTGGGGTCCAGATGCGCTGCGACAGCAGCTCGGCGTAGCTTTTGCCAGTCACGCGTTGCAGCAGCCAGCCGATCACCTCGGTGTCTACTGATTTGTACTGAAACCCTGCGCCGTGCACACCGTCTTTTTTGACAGCTTTCAAAAAATCGGTGATAGTTTTGGGGCCAGCGTAGTTAGCCGGTGCGGGCACCAATCCACCAGCAATCAGGTACTGGAAGATGCCTGATTTCGGATCGGCAAAGTTCTCCTGGTATTGCACGCCGGTGGTCATGTCCAGTGTCTGCTGTACCGAAGCGTCGTCCCAGGCGCTGTCTTTGAGCTCGGGCAAGTAGCTGGAGACCAGCGCGCCCGCGTCTATCAAGCCCTCGCACATCAGCTCGGTGGCCAGCAAACCCGTAAGCGACTTGCTCATGGATAGCAGCGCATGCGGCTGGTGGGGTTGCACACCCAGATCGTAGCGCTCATACACCACCTGGCCCTTGTGCATCACCAGCAAGGCATCGGTGTAGGTGGTGCGCTGCCAATCGGCCACGGTCAAGCGCGCACCTTTCTCGTCGTCGAAAGACACGGCATCCAGCTCACGCGGTGCGGCCGGTAACGCTGAAGCGCTGCTTGCCCCGCGCCACACGGCGGCGGTGGGACCCAACTCTCGCAAGTGCTGGTAAGCCCAGCGGATATTGGGGTACTTCAGTATTTCGGCGAGCCTTATCTGCTTGTCGGGCGATGGCGGAAACCCTTTCATCAAGCCCAGGGTGACTGCGTTGGTGGCATCAGACGAAGGGAGCGAGGGGGCCTGCTGAGCTTGTGCGACGGAGACGGCCAGCAACGCTGCAGCAAGCGACAAGGCGCAGACGGAAAAACGAAACAATGACATGGTGATTCCTTGTGTGGGTTCAGTTTGTGGGTTGGCTCACACCACGGGCTTTTGGCCTAGCAAATGCCGGATGACAGCCTCGGTTCGCGTGTACTGCCCCTCACCAAAATGCTTGTATTGGGTGTTGCCGCGGACATCAATCAGGTAGGTGGCAGGCCAATACTGGTTGCCATAGGCTTTCCACGTGGCGTAGCGGTTGTCTTGCGCCACAGCGTGCTTCACGCCCAGGCGCTTGATGGCGGCCTGCACGTTGGCGGTGGACCGCTCGAATGGGAATTCGGGCGTGTGCACACCCACCACCACCAGCCCGGCGGCCCGGTAGGTTTCGGCCCACCGGTTGATGTGAGGCAGGGTGCGCTGGCAGTTGATGCAGGCGTAGGTCCAAAAATCCACCAGCACCACCTTGCCGCGCAAACCCGCCAGGGTCAGCGGCTCGGAGTTCAGCCATTGCTCAATACCTGCAAACTCGGGTGCTGCGCCGTAGTCGTGCAATCCGGGGGGCGGGGTGGCCAGCACACGGCTTGCTACAGCCGCAGCCGTAGCGGCCAGCAAGGCGCGCCGCTCAAATGAAAAAGAAGAAGGTTTCATGGGTCATAGTCCGGTTTTGCCTTGGGGATAAAACTGTGTGAGCCACACGGTGATGGGCCCGTCCAGCTGAAAAAACATGGCCAAGGCCACGCCCACGATCACCACGCCAAAGCCTTGTTGCAAGCGGTGGGTGTGACGCGCCAGTTGGCGCACGCGGGTTGATGCGTACTGGCCGCCGTAGGCAATGGCCAGCATGGGCAAGGCGGCTCCTATCGAGTAGCAGGCCAGCAGCAATGCAGCTTTGGCGTTGTCGGGCTCGGTGGCCACCAGCGTGAGGATGGAACCCAACACCGGGCCTGCGCAGGGCGTCCACACGGCGCCCAACGAGATGCCCAGCACCAGGCCACCCAG
>JAYUXO010000109.1:0-4903 GCA_043753505.1 Comamonadaceae bacterium | reverse complement strand
GGTACCGTCCAACTGGAGGGCGGGTGTCAGCTGCGTGCGGGCGCCGATTTGAAAGGTGGGTTTGGACTGCTGTGCGCCGAACCACTCGACGTGGGGTGTCCACGATGCCATGGGAAATTCCGCAGCAACGCCCCAGGTTCCCACGCTCTTGACATCTTTGGGCTTTTGGGCGCCCAGGTTGATGTGGATGCTCGCCGGGCCAACACCGGTGCAGCTGAGGTTGCCACTGAGGTATGGCGTGTTTCCGTCGCCCCGCGCGCGGGCAACGCCCAGCACAGCAGCCATATTGCAGCCATTTTCTTGAGCCGGTGTGATGCGCCATTTGACTTGCGCGGCCTGGGCCGACAGCTTGTTGGTGGTGTCGCGCGACAGTGTGGCGCTGAGCTCCAGGCCGTCGATCGGTGCGTAGGCTGGTGAGACATTGAGTACCGTGCTGCGGGATGCATCGCGCGCCACCCAGGTTTCCAAGTGGCCTGCACCGGTGTCGTTCACATTGGCATCGTCGACGGTCAGCGGTCGCCCTGCATGGGCAGACACGGTGCAGAAAACGGCTAGAAACGCAGGTGCGAGGGTAATTTTGTGGGTCATGGGTGTTGCTTATTAAAAAAAATCAGTTGGGTCAGCTCAGCGGCTTGAAGTGAACGTGGTGTGCCTGTGATGGCGTTTCCAAAAAATCTTTTGACGGGGACTGCAACGGTGGGTGGAGATGCTGATGCTGGTGGGTATGCGCATGCGCGGGGGGTTGCGGGTGCAGCGGCACCATGTGAATATTGCCATGGCGGGCACCGCGCAGTGCCACCAGCTGCTCGGCAAAACTTTGTACCTCCAGAAAAGGTCCTCGTAACACGACCGTTTCCAGGCAATGGTCATGGTCCAGGTGAATGTGGCTGCTGGTGACCACCAGGTCATGGTGGTCGTGTTGCAAGCCGATGACCCGCTGGGCGGTGGTCAGCTCGTGGTGGTTGTACACAAAGCTGACGGTGGCCACGCACCACTGTGTTGTTTTTCCGGGTGCTTGCAGATGCGCCGTGCCCAACTGGGCGCGAATCAAATCGCGCACCGCTTCCGAGCGGTTGACGTAGCCGCGCTGGTCGATCAGCTGGTCGAATTGCAGGGCGAGGGCTGGGTCCAGTGAGATGGTGAAGCGTTGCATGGAGGTGAACATAACATTCCCAGTGGCGCGCGCGCGGGGTTGGCAGGCCCTGCGTCACTTGAGCTGCTTACAATCAATTTTGGTTTTTTAGACGTCCAACAAAGGCTCTTGAAGCCGCATAACTATTCATAAAAACTTTAGCGAGTTATTTTCGTGGACATCTCAGTGATTGGCGCAGGCTATGTGGGCCTGGTTACCGCCGCGTGTTTTGCCGAAATGGGTAACCTGGTTACCTGCCTGGACAACGACCCGCGCAAGCTGGAAAGCTTGCGCAAAGGGCACATTCCGATTTTTGAGCCGGGCCTGGAAGCGATGGTGCTGCGCAATGCGCAAGCCAAACGCCTGCTGTTTACCAGCAGCTACGAGCAGGCACTGGACAAAGCCGAGGTGGTGTTCATCGCCGTGGGTACACCCAGCGGCAGCGATGGTGTGGCCGATCTGCAATACGTGATGCAAGTGGCCGGGCAGATTGGCTCTCACATGCAGCGCCCTTTGGTTGTGGTGGACAAGAGCACAGTGCCGGTGGGCACGGCCGACCAGGTGCGTGGCGGTATTGGGCAAGCCTTGGCCAAACGGGATGTGCAGATTGATTTTGCGGTGGTTTCCAACCCCGAGTTTTTAAAAGAAGGCGCGGCGATTGACGACTTCATGAGCCCCAACCGCATCGTGATTGGCTCTGACGATGCCGCCGCCACCCAAACCCTGTGCAACCTGTACCGCCCATTCTCGCGAAATCATGAGCGCTTTGTGTTGATGGATGTGCGCTCCGCCGAGCTGACCAAATACGCTGCCAACGCCATGCTGGCCGCACGCATCAGCTTCATGAATGAGCTGGCCAATTTGTCGGATGCGGTGGGCGCGGACATTGAAAAAGTGCGCCTGGGCATTGGCTCTGACATGCGTATCGGCAGCCATTTTTTGTACGCCGGTGTGGGTTACGGCGGCTCGTGCTTTCCCAAAGACCTGAAGGCGCTGCTGCACACCGGCACGCAGGCCGGTGTGGGCATGGAGATGGTGCGGGCGATTGAGGCGGTGAATGAGCGGCAAAAACTGATCCTGGTGGAGAAGGTCAAAGCGTTTTATGGCGGAGCTGACGCCGTGCGTGGCAAGGTGTTTGCGCTGTGGGGTGTGGCTTTCAAACCCAATACCGATGACATTCGCGAAGCGCCCAGTCTGGTCATCATTGACGCTTTGCTCAAGCTCGGTGCCACGGTGCGTGCCTACGACCCGCTGGCATTTGATGCGGCCTTCAAGCACCTGGGTCAACCAGCGGGCCTGGTGCGCGCCGACTCGGCCATGGACGCTGCGGTGGGCGCCGATGCGCTGCTGTTGGCCACCGAGTGGAAAGAGTTCAGAAGCCCCAGCTTTTCAGAGCTGGCCCGCCGCCTGGCCGACAAGGTGGTGTTTGACGGGCGAAACCTGTACGACCGCGCAGCACTCAAGCCTTACGGCTTGCATCATGTCGGCATCGGGCGCTGAAGTCCGCCCTGGCTTGCACTGCGTCGTGAATTGGGCACGGCAACCCTATGCTGCCGTAGTCGTGACCCTGATGGCGATCGGCCTGGTTCCCGCCCTGTGGCCGCAGTTGGACTTGACGCTCGCAGCCCTGTTCATAGGCCCCGACAAAAGCATCGCCTCGGCGCAGTGGTGGTGGGTGCGGGCGATTAACAGCTATGTGCCACTGCTATCACGCCTCAGTGTGGCAGCAGCGTTGTTGCTGTGGATGGCGTCGGCCTTTGCACCCCGCTTGAAGCCTTGGCGGTTTGTTCTGGCTTTTGTGGTGATAGCCACCACCCTTGGCCCCGGCGTGATGGTGGACACCGTGGTTAAAGACAGCTTCAAGCGAGCCCGCCCCTCGCAAGTGCAGGAATTTGGCGGGCCGCGCCAGTTCACTGCGGCACTACAAGCCGCCGACCAATGCGCCAGCAACTGCTCTTTCGTCAGCGGACACGCCTCATCGGCCTTCATGCTGGCCGGTGTGGCCGCCTTGGGCGGTCGCCGGCGGCTGTGGTGGCTTTATGGCGGCGCGCTTGCCGGGCTGCTGACCGGCTTTGCCCGCATGTCAGTGGGTGCGCACTGGTTTAGCGACGTGGTGTGGGCCGGTGTGGTTATTTTGGGCTGCTGCGCAGCAGTAGCCTGGTGGCTCAAAGCGGTAAAGCCCTCGTATTTCGAGCATCAAATGCTATCTAAATAATAGCTGCTTGAGCAGTATTCACAAGGGCTGGTGACCGATTTGGCTTGAATCTGAAGCTCAGGGCTCCAGAGCGATGGACGTCACCACCTCGCCGCCGCCAATCATGCCCAGCGCTTTGGCGGCACCCGTTTTCAGGTCGATGGTCACCCAGCGGGTGGCGCTCATGCCCTTGCTGTTCAGTGCAGCAAAGGCCACGTCGCTCAGGGCTTGAATATCAAAACCTGCATCGTCAAAAGACATGCCCAGTTTGCCCACGCTGAAAAGCTGGCCGGTGTTGGGTGACACAGCAGGTGTGGTGCCCTCGCGCGAACCTTGCGTGACCAGCGTGCCAGCGGCAGCGTCCAGCGCAAAGTTGGTGGTGATTTTGGTGTCGGCCTTGTTGTAGCTGTAAGCAGCGCCCACGGCGATGGGGGATTTGCCCGCGCTCATGTCGCCTGCAGCGTAAGTCAGCGTTGTGTCGGTCTGCACGCCTTCGATGTTAGGGTTGCCGTCAACCACCGCGCCGGTGTCGGGATGCAAACGCAGGTTTTGCCCGGTGTTGCTGACCACGCGGATGCGGTCAACTGTGGGGTTGAAGTCAAAACCGAATTGGGTGCCTTGCAAGGCCACCACAAAGGGCACGCCGACGATGGTGACCTGGGCGGTGTCTTCGTTGACGGTGTACAGGCGGCCGCTGCTGCCCAGGGCGTACAGCTGGTCTTTCGAGACGCGGTAATCAATGCCCAGCAGGGTTTCGCCAGGCTGCAGGCCTTTGACCGGCATGCTGGCCAGAATCTTGCCCGGATTGCCTGCGTTGAACTTGATCAGCTTGCCCGATGCCGTGATGCCGACCGCTTTTTCAGCGCGTTCCATGCCAGCCGGTTCCATGGGTTTGCTGGCGCAACCGGCCAGGGCTATTACTGCCGCTGCAGCCAGCACGCAGGACGAGACGGTGAAAGGGGCTACTTTTTTCATACTGACAACTTTCTTGTGAAGGGTTGATTCAAGGCTTGATTTACGGAAAGGTTTATAGGGAGACGAATGTATTACGCCGCAAGATGAATGCTGGATGCAATTATTTGTTGTTGCCTGCGGTCTGTGCTGCTTTCACCATAGCCCAGCTGGTCAGCCCGAGCGTGGTGGCGTTCAGCAGGTGCCAGACGAAGTGGGTGCCAAAGCGCCAGTCACTGCACAGCGGCATGTCAAGCTGGCGCAAGGTCAAACTCACCGCGAACACCGCTGCGGCACCCGCCAGCATCTTGGCGAACGGCAAACGCCGCCAGGTGCTGTGCACCACCAGCAGCACCAGCACCGTCCACGCGCCCAGGTAGCCGCTGGCAGCACCTGCGCGCGCAAGCAGCGTGCCACCGATGGCTGCCGCGCCCTGGCCCCACAACCACCCCGCCAACTGGCTGAGCAAAAAAAACACCAGCACGCCCAGCCAGGCGAGAGGCCAGCGCACAACCAGCACGCGGTGGGCGTACACCGCCATGTAGAAGTGCAGATACAGCGCGATGAACAGTACGTCCAGCGCCCCCGCCCAGCGGGTGGCAAAGGTGTGAAAGGCAAAACTGCCT
>JAYUXO010000108.1:0-11918 GCA_043753505.1 Comamonadaceae bacterium | reverse complement strand
TTTTGTAAACCCGCCACATCCCATTGCTCTTCCATGGACTCAACTGGCACGTATTGGCGCACCAGGTCTGTGAAGCAACCTTCGCGCAGTGAGGCAATCTGGGCGGTCAGCTCGGTGGCATCCAGAATGTCGTTGCGCTGCTGATAAATCACCTTGCGCTGGTCGTTGGACACATCGTCGTATTCCAGCAGCTGCTTGCGAATGTCGAAGTTTCGTGCTTCGACTTTGCGCTGTGCGCTTTCAATGCTGCGCGTGACAATACCCGCCTCAATGGCCTCGCCGTCAGGCATTTTCAGCCGATCCATGATGCTCTTCACACGGTCACCCGCAAAGATGCGCATCAACGGATCGTCCAGACTCAAATAGAAACGCGACGAGCCCGGATCACCCTGGCGACCCGAGCGGCCACGCAACTGGTTGTCAATGCGGCGCGACTCGTGGCGCTCGGTGGCAATGATGCGCAGACCCCCCAACGCCTTGACCTGCTCGTGGTCTTTTGTCCACTGCTCGCGCAGTTGTGCAATGCGGGCTTGCTTGGCCGTGTCGTCCAGCGACTCGTCAGCCTCCACGGCTTCCATGGCTTTTTCCACATTACCGCCCAACACGATATCGGTGCCTCGACCTGCCATGTTGGTGGCGATGGTGATAACTTTGGGGCTACCAGCCTGGGCGACGATACTGGCCTCGCTGGCGTGCTGCTTGGCGTTAAGCACCTGGTGCGGCAGGCCTGCCTTGACCAACAATGCATCAATGATCTCGGAGTTTTCTATCGACGTAGTACCTACGAGTACGGGCTGCCCTCGCTCGTAGCACTCACGGATGTCGGTGATGGCAGCTTCGTATTTTTCGCGTGTGGTTTTGTAAACCCGATCCAGTGCATCCGTGCGCTTGCTGATGCGGTTGGGCGGAATCAGTACCGTCTCCAGGCCGTAAATTTCCTGGAACTCATAAGCTTCAGTGTCAGCCGTGCCGGTCATGCCCGACAGCTTGTTGTAAAGGCGAAAATAGTTCTGGAAGGTAATGGATGCAAGGGTCTGGTTTTCGGCCTGGATCAGCACGCCTTCTTTGGCTTCGACTGCTTGATGCAAGCCCTCGCTCCAGCGCCGTCCCGCCATCAGCCGTCCGGTAAATTCATCAACAATCACCACTTCGCCCTCCTGTACCACGTAATGCTGATCGCGCACATACAGGTGGTGGGCACGCAACGCGGCGTACAAGTGATGCATCAGCGTGATGTTGGCCGGGTCGTACAGCGACGCACCTTCAGGCAGCAGACCCATATCGGACAGAATTCGCTCAGCGTTTTCGTGACCTTGCTCCGTCAGGAAAACCTGACGAGATTTCTCGTCCATTGTGAAATCACCTGGCTTGGTAACACCCTCGCCGGTACGGGGATCGGCTTCGCCTTCCTGGCGGGTAAGGGTGGGAATCGCTTTGTTGATAGCGATGTACATGTCAGTGTGGTCTTCGGCCTGACCGCTGATGATCAGCGGCGTGCGCGCTTCGTCGATCAGGATGGAGTCCACCTCGTCGACGATGGCGTAATTCAGTCCGCGCTGCACCCGATCTGTGACTTCGTAAACCATGTTGTCGCGCAGGTAATCAAAACCGTATTCGTTGTTGGTGCCGTATGTGATGTCAGCCTGGTAAGCGACCTGCTTGTGCTCGCGTGGCATCTGCGGCAAGTTCACACCGACCGTCAAGCCCAAAAAGTTATACAGCCGACCCATCCACTGCGCATCGCGGTTAGCCAGGTAGTCGTTCACAGTGACCACGTGCACGCCCTTGCCCGTTAGGGCATTGAGGTACACCGGCAAAGTAGCGGTGAGAGTTTTACCTTCACCGGTGCGCATTTCGGAAATTTTTCCGCTGTGCAGTGACATCCCGCCAAGCATCTGCACGTCAAAGTGCCGCATCTTCATGACCCGCTTGGAGCCTTCGCGCACCACGGCGAAGGCCTCCGGCAACACGGAATCAAGCGTTTCACCGCTCGCGACACGCGCTTTAAAAGCATCGGTCTTGCCGCGCAACTCGTCGTCGCTCAGCGTTTCCAGCGATGGTTCAAGCGCGTTAATGCGCTCCACCGTCTTGCGGTACTGCTTGAGCAGGCGGTCGTTGCGACTGCCGAAAATCTGAGTGAGAAAATTTGTAGCCATTCACGCAAAACCGCCCTGTTGCCCCCCAAGAGAAACGTCTCTTAGGGCCCAACAGGGCAGCGAGTCCTTTTAACAGTCAGAGATACATGGGGGTGGGGTCAAGCAACGCAAGCAGGCTAACCCCAGCAAAGCCCGGTGATTTTACCTGCGTGAGGCAGACGCCATTGCGGCCAAGGTTCCGGGAAAGTTTTGTCCCGCCAACAAAAATTTTTGCGGGTCTTGCGGTATGCCTTGCACCAAGACTTCGAAATGCAAATGTGGGCCAGTAGAGCGACCTGTGGTACCCACCTCGGCCAATTTTTGCCCCCGTTTAACCAGATCGCCCTTTTTAACCCAGACCTTGGAGGCATGGGCATAACGGGAAATAAGTTCATTGCCATGATCCACCTCCACCAAGTTTCCGTAAGCTGCGTGGTATTCCTGAGTCACCACCACGCCACCGGCTGCGGCCAGAATCGGCGTACCCGGATCAGCTTGAAAATCCAGGCCAGTGTGTAGTGCGGAGCGGCCATTGATGGGATCAATCCTCCAGCCAAATGACGATCCAATGTTGCCGTCGACCACGGGCAGCTGGGTTGGCACCATCATTTTTCGAATTTTCTGATCAAACAACTGCGACTCCACAACTGTCATGAGATCGGTGCGTTGCTCGGTTAACTGATTCAATTCATCCAGCGTCGCCTGCAACTCTTCCATGGTCAGCGGGCGCCCCGACACCAAGGCTCCACCGCGACCCGGTGCCAACTTTAACTCTGTAGGACTGACGCCCGCGAGACCCGAAACCCGCTCACCTAATGCTTCCAGTTGAATCAACTTGGCTTGCATTTCGCCCAGCTTACGCGCCATCGCATCTATGTTTTCGCGCATGTAACGGTCACGTTGGTCAACCTCGTCTTTGACAACCAGTTTGACTAACGAGCCCACAATGGGCCAGCCTTCACGCGCACCCTTGAGAAATACCCAGTGGTAAATACCTGCCGACAACAGCACCAGCACAAACGAAAGTGCCAAACAGGCACCAAGCAAACTAAAACCACTGATATGCAGCGCCCTGCTTTTGGCCATCCAGGCATCTGTAATGATTAAATGCACTCAAGATCCTTTTAAACGACTGCGTTTTCACCCATGTCCCATCGCGCACTCAACCCTGTCTCAGTGCAAGAGGCCACTTGCCAATCTCCCACCCTGAGCCGACTTGTGGCAATGGCCAACCAATCAAGCCAACTGCTGAAATCTGTCGAAGTCCTGATCCCTGACGCCCTTAGAGCAGGGATACAAGCGGGTCCGCTTGATGCAGGTCAGTGGTGCTTAATTGTTAACAACAGTGCAGCGGCTGCAAAACTTAAACACCTATTGCCAACACTGCAAGAAACGCTTAGTGCCAATGGTGCACCGGTAAGCACTATTCGCCTGAAGGTGCGAAGCGCCGCCGGTGCATCGCGCTAAAAAAATGGTGCCGATTATCGGATTCGAACTGATGACCTACCGCTTACAAGGCGGTTGCTCTACCAACTGAGCTAAATCGGCGAAACGTGGATTGTACTGACTGAAAAAGCGGTTTCAGGCTTTTATCATGAAGCGTTTACGCGTTTGTTTTTTGCCATCATCCAACTACTTGACACGCTTCAACGCAGGCCGGGGACCAGACGGTGGCTTAGGCGGTAAATCATCTACATCATCATCCGCTGCGGCCGCTGGCGAAGTTTCTACTGCAACCAAAGGGACAAACTTTGTGTGGTCGCCACCATCAAACGACGGTACGCTGCTTAGCCCTGGTGACTTCGGTAGTGCAGCTGGGTGACTGTCAGTCGAGCCTGGTACAGACATTGGGAAGGCCATACCTTGGCCGTTTTCACGTGCGTAAATAGCGATGACCTGTCCGACAGGTACCACGATCTCCCGCGCAGTCCCCGCAAAACGTGCCTTGAATTCGATGTAATCATTGCCCAAACTCAAAGAACTGGTTGCGTCGAAACTGATATTCAGAACAATTTCGCCGTTTTTTACATACTCACGAGGCACTTGTACCGAATCATCCACCAATACTGCCACGTATGGGGTCAGGCCATTATCACTGCACCAGTCATACAACGCCCTGATCAAATAGGGACGCGTAGAAGTTGACTCAATTGCATTCATCACGATAGGCGCAAAATGTTACTTACGCATAACCTTTTCAGACGGTGTCAGTGCTTCGATGTAAGCCGGGCGCGAGAAAATGCGTTCGGCATATTTCAGAAGCGGGGCCGCATTTTTGCTCAAGTCTATGCCGTAATAGTCAAGGCGCCACAGCAGCGGTGCAATAGCTACATCCAGCATGGAGAAACTATCACCTAGCATGAATTTATTCTTCAGGAATACTGGTGCCAGCTGCGTCAGACGGTCGCGGATGTGTGAGCGCGCTTTCTCAAGCACTTTCTCGTTCGCTTTGGCCGCGCGTGACTCCAGGGTACTCACATGTACGAAAAGCTCTTTTTCAAAATTCAGCAAAAACAAGCGCACACGAGCCCTGTCGACCGGGTCACCGGGCATAAGCTGTGGGTGTGGGAAGCGTTCATCAATGTATTCATTAATAATATTTGACTCATACAATATCAGGTCGCGTTCTACCAGAATAGGCACCTGCCCGTAGGGATTCATGACGTTGATATCTTCTGGCTTGTTATACAAATCCACATCACGAATTTCAAAATCCATACCTTTTTCAAACAGCACGAAACGGCAGCGGTGCGAATAAGGACAGGTCGTTCCCGAATAAAGTACCATCATGGCAAAGGCTCCTACAAAAATGAAAGTGACGGCAAGCCGTCACTAGAAAACTCGACACCGAAAGAGTGCACGCCTGTGCAGCATTTATTTGCTGGTTATTTAATATCTTTCCAGAATGCAACATTCAACCGCCAGGCAATGATGGTGAACACACCAAGAAATAATAACACCCACACACCGATACGAATTCGTGTGTTGCGTATCGGTTCGCCCATCCACTGCAAATACGCCACCAGATCACCAATAGCTTCTTCGTATTGCAGAGGCGTCAGCTTGCCAGGCGTAACCTGTTCCCAACCTTTAAAAACCTGCACAGAATGCCCATGATCCATTTTTGTTTCAAAAACAGGGCGCCTTTCACCTTGTAACTCCCACAAAACATGCGGCATGCCAACACTTGGGAACGCCAGGTTATTCCAACCAGTCGCTTTGGTTTCGTCGCGATAATAAGTGCGCAAGTATGTGTACAAATAGTCTGGACCAGACCCCTGACCAGCCGCAGCACGAGAACGGGCAATCATTGTCAAATCAGGCGGATTACCACCAAACCAGTCTTTAGCCTGTTTTGGATCAATAGCCGCCTTCATGGTGTCACCAACTTTCTCAGTGGTGAACAGCAAATTATCCTTAATCTGCTTTTCCGTCAGGCCGATATCGGTTAACCGGTTATAACGCATAAAATTAGCTGAATGACAATTTAGGCAGTAATTAACAAACAGTTTGGCACCGTTTTGTAATGCGGCAAGATCGTTCGTCTTTTCAGGCGCTCTGTCCCATGCAATAGCGTTGCCTGCTGCAGCTTGTACGCCACTGACGAAAACAAAGGCAGCAAAGATACTGGTAATGAGTGTTTTTAAGGGTTTCATCTCTGGATTTTCGTGTTAATTCAATGAGGTACGAACACGATACGATCCGGCACCGGCTTGGGTTCACCCATACGGCTCCAGACCGGCATTAACAAGAAAAAGCCGAAGTAAAACAACGTACCAACCTGAGACACACGTTCGCCCAGCTGCGAAGGTGGCTGAACACCCAGATAACCAAGAATCAGAAAATTGACGACAAAAATTCCATATAGATATTTGTGCCAGGTAGGCCGATAACGAATCGATTTTACAGGGCTGTAATCCAGCCAGGGCAAGGCGAAGAGAATAATCACTGCGCCGCCCATTACCACAACCCCCCAGAACTTCGCATCAATTGCCAGCATCAATGCCGCAGCAACAACTGCCGCACCAAATATTGCTGCCTTGAAAATAGCCGGGATTCTGGTCTTCAGGGCGATCAACCCCGCACCTGCTAGTGCGCAGAAAATCAAGGCGTACATCATTTCGCTGGTAATCGCGCGCAGCATTGAATAATAAGGTGTGAAATACCAGACAGGTGCAATATGCGCTGGTGTTTTCAGGGGGTCAGCAGGAATAAAGTTGTTAAATTCCAGGAAATAACCGCCAAACTCAGGCGCGAAAAAAATAATCGCTGTAAAAATCATTAAAAATACACTCGCACCAAATATGTCGTGCACGGTGTAATACGGGTGGAAAGGAATCCCGTCCAGGGGGATACCATCCGGTCCCTTGTGCGCTTTGATTTCCACGCCGTCAGGGTTATTTGAGCCCACCTCGTGCAAAGCAATGATGTGCGCGGCAACCAGCCCTAGCAGCACCAGCGGAACTGCTATCACGTGGAAGCTGAAAAAACGATTCAGTGTCGCATCAGACACGACGTAGTCGCCGCGAATCAGCAACGCGAGATCAGGGCCGATAAATGGGATCGCGGCAAACAGGTTCACGATTACTTGCGCGCCCCAGTAACTCATTTGCCCCCAAGGCAGCAAATAACCCATAAATGCCTCGGCCATGAGACACAAGAAAATCGCACAGCCGAAAACCCAGATTAACTCACGCGGTTTGCGGTAGCTGCCATAAATCAGACCGCGAAACATATGCAGATACACGACCACGAAAAATGCTGATGCGCCGGTGGAGTGCATGTAACGTACCAACCAGCCCCATGGGACGTCGCGCATGATGTATTCAACTGACGCGAACGCCAGATTGGCGTCCGGTTTGTAGTGCATCACCAGGAAGATACCTGTCACTATTTGAATAACTAACACCAACAGGGCGAGGGAGCCGAAAAAGTACCAGAAATTGAAGTTCTTGGGAGCGTAGTACTCGGAGAGGTGCTCTTTGTACAGGGTCGAGGCCGGGAATCGGTTGTCCACCCAGTTCATCACTTTTTCGCCGTAACCGGCGTTCGGTGATATTTCCTTGAATTGCGCCATGTTGATATGCCTCAGGCTTTTTTGTCTTCGCCAATGATCAGGCGGGTGTCAGACAGGTACATGTGGGGAGGAATCTCGAGGTTGTCAGGTGCGGGTTTGTTTTTGTAGACGCGTCCTGCCATGTCGAAAGTGGAACCGTGACAAGGACACAAAAAGCCGCCAGCCCAATCGTCTGGCAGGGATGGCTGTGCGCCCAACTGAAACTTGTCGCTCGGTGAGCAACCCAGGTGTGAACAAATACCGACTGTGACGAAAACTTCCGGCTTAATTGCCCGACCTTCATTTCGGGCGTAAACCGGAGTGAGTTCGTCAGGGTTGCGCTCAGATTTTGGGTCAGCCAGCAAGGGTTCTGTTTTCTTCAAAGAGGCCAGTTGCTCCGGCGTGCGTTTAACAATCCACACGGGTTTGCCACGCCATTCGACGGTGATTTTTTCACCGGGCTTCATGGCAGAAATATCAACTTCAACGGCAGCGCCAGCTGCCTTCGCGCGTTCGGATGGTTGGAACGTGCTCACAAATGGCACTGCAACGGCCAGACCACCTGCTGCACCGGCACAACCCGAGGCAATGAGCCAGGTGCGCTTGCCGTTGTCTACTGGCGATAAGGGGGTGTTACTCATGGATGTCCTCAATCTTCGTGTCGGCTGGGGCGGACTCGCACCCCACGCTAGGTGGGATGAGCCGCCTGGGTTGATGGGCTGAAGGCCCCTGAAACTGCCCCGGATTGTAGCGGAGGGTTTCTACACTACAGCACGGAGCTTGGCCTTGACAGAGTCAGATGCGCCGGAATACTGCGGGGCTTCTACAACCGAACGAGATTCGTATGGGAATGATGCAGGAGTTCAAAGAATTTGCTGTCAAAGGCAATGTGATCGACTTGGCAGTCGGTGTGATTATTGGGGCAGCCTTCGGGAAAATTGTCGATTCGGTGGTGGCTGACCTGATCATGCCGGTGGTGGGATCGATTTTCGGTAGTCTGGATTTTTCAAGTCTGTACGTGGTGCTGGGCAAAGTGCCTGCTGGTACCGTGATGACCCTGGATGCGCTGAAGAAAGCCGGCGTTCCTGTCCTGGCGTATGGAAACTTCATCACCATTGCGGCGAATTTCATCATCCTGGCCTTCATTATTTTCATGATGGTCAAGCAGATCAACCGCATGAAGCGTGAAACGCCTGCTGCCGCGCCCTCGGCCCCGCCGGAAGACGTTTTGCTGCTGCGCGAGATTCGCGACAACCTCAAACGCTAGTTCCCTTGGCAGTTTATTTGCTATCATTTATATAGCTGCTTGAAAAGGATTGATAAGGGCTGATAGCCACTTTCGCGTTAAATTTCGACCATTCGCTTCGCCATGGCGACCGCCGCAATCAAGCTAGACGCGTCCGCTGTACCCGTGCCGACAATGTCAAAAGCAGTGCCGTGGTCAGGGCTCGTTCGCACCAAACGCCAGGGGCTTGGGGTGTTTCCCTGCAAACCCAGGGTGACATTCACGCCCTGCTCCACACCCAGGTATTTGACTGGAATCAGCCCCTGGTCGTGGTACATCGCCACCACCGCGTCAATTTCGCTGCGTTGACCTGCCCTGTCCCGCGCGCGCATGAACACGGTGTCGGGCGCATACGGCCCACAGGCGTCAATGCCTTCGGATCGCGCAGCTGCCACCGCTGGCGCAATGATGTCCAGCTCTTCACGGCCAAACAAACCGCCCTCACCCGCGTGCGGATTCAGCCCTGCCACCGCGATGCAGGGCGTGCGGTCCAGAATGACGCCAAGGCTTTGGTGGGCAATGCGCAAGGTCTGCAGCACGTTGTCAAAACTCACGGCATTCATCGCGTCGCGCAGCGACAGGTGAACGCTGACCAGCACCACGCGCAGCTCCGCATTGGCCAGCATCATGCGCACCGGCAGGTCCGAAGTGAGCACACCGGCAAACTGCGCTGCTTCGTGTTGCAGCAACTCGGTGTGTCCTGGAAATGGCACGCCTGCCGCTGCCAACGATTCTTTATTCAGCGGTGCCGTCACCATCGCTGCCAGCTTGCCACGCAACGCCGCACGCGCTGCCCATTGAACGCATTGCGCAGCAGCTTGTCCGGCCAAAGAGCTAACGCGCCCAAGCGCAATGGGCTCCAGCTGCTGCGTTACCTGTAGCAGGGGAATACAGCGCGGGGGCACGCTTGGCAGTTGGTCCAGCGACGCCATGAGCGCCACAGGCATCGCTGGCTGGCCGGGCACTGACGTGAATTGCGCTGCGCGGCGCAGCGTCGCAAGATCACCTGCGACAAAACAGTTTTGCAGCACCTGGGGCGCATCACGAAAGGCCTTGGTAATGATCTCCGGGCCAATGCCGGCCGGGTCACCCAGCGTGATGGCGATGGGTTTCATGGTGGTGTTGGGGGTGGGTTTGCAGGCAGCACTCATGCCGGGTTGTCAATGTCAATGAACTGGTGCCAAAGCCCTAGTTGCGTGGCCACATGCCCGGCCACAGCTGGTGCACCGTAGCGCTCGCTGGCGTGGTGGCCGCAGGCAATGTAGGCGACGCCGCATTCGCGGGCGTAGTGCGCTTGGGGTTCTGAAATTTCGCCTGTGATGAAGGCGTCGGCCCCTGCTGCGATGGCTGCTTCAAAATAGCTTTGCGCACCACCTGTACACCACGCTATATTTTTAATAGCTGCTTGAGCAGAATCTATAAGGGCTACTGGCCGTTTCAGTACAAATTTCACATGGTCGGCCAAGGCTTGTGCATTAACAAACTCACCCTGGGTGCGCCCGCCAATAAAGCCCAGCGCCTGCTCGCCAAACCGCCCCGTCGCGGTCAGGCCTAGTTGCAGGCCCAGCTGCGCGTTGTTGCCCCACTCGGCATGGGCGTCCAGCGGCAGGTGGTAGGCGAACAGGTTGATGTCGTGTGCCAGCAGAAGCGCCAGACGTGCTTTGAGCCAGCCGGTGACGCAGCCGTCATGGCCGCGCCAAAACAGGCCGTGGTGCACAAAAATCGCATCAGCCTTCACGTCAATGGCCGCTTCAATCAGCGCCCGACTGGCCGTGACGCCGCTGACGATGCGCGAAATGTGCAACTTGCCCTCAACTTGCAGACCGTTGGGGCCGTAGTCTTTGAAGCGCTGCGGTTGCAGCGCGGTATCAAAGGTACTGAGCAGGTTTGCGCGGGAGGTGGAGTGGTTTGAAAGGGTTGGCAAGGGTATATCCAGACGCTGTGTTGGCGTAAACCATATGGTGGGTCGGCCTGCCACACATCCATCATTTTCACGCCGCACAATCGCCACACACATTTCACATTTTGCAACCACAGCTGCCATGACCGCCCTCGAACTGATGATCTGGAGCTTTTCGGCAGGTTCCATTGCGACAGTGATTGTGATCAGTGCGCTGGAGCTCGTGCGCACGCGCAGCAAAGCAGCGCGTCAGGGCTTTTCCCTGCACGTGTCAGCACTGGCGTTTGTGCTACTGCTTAGCGATCTGCCGCTTGCCTTGGAGCCAAGCTGGAAATCGCCGATTTTTCATGCCGCACAGGTGTTGATTGGTCCAGTTTGTGCTGCGACAGGTGCTTACATGATGCTGGACTGGCTGTCGGCACGGGCGCGTGACCGGATGATGCTGGTAGCGCTTCGCGCTGCGATGTCCGCAAGTGCTGTCGGTGGCTTACTGTGCTTTTTGTTGCCTTTCCCCATGCAACTGCCTGCCGCAGGCCTCATCACCGCCCTTGTGGCCAGCGTCGCGTTGTGGATGTCGGGGCGTGCCAGCATGTTGGGTGACCGTCTGGCACTGGGTATGGCGCTGGGTTGCCTGCTGATGCTGGTGGCCATCGTCGGCCTCTTTCTAAACGCACTGCAATGGCAGCGCGCCGGTTTGGCAACCCAAATTGTGGCCGCGGCAGCCATTGCGCTGAGCAACCTCGTGATGGGTCTGATGATCTGGCAGCGTTACCTCATGGAGCACCGGGTGCGGCGCGACAGCCGTCTGCCCACCGAACGCGACCCGGTAACGCAATTGCCTGGCAGCGTGATCATTGTGCAAAAACTTGTGGATGCCCTCAAACGCAGGCGACGCACCGGCCGCGACGGCGCCGTGCTGGCCGTGCTTTTGTTCGATCTGGAACACAGCACTGCCCAAGTCGGCCCGGTGGGCTTGAACGACGTGTTGTCGCAAGTGGCCACGCGCATCCAGCGCCAGGTCGGTGCCATGAACCCGGTGGGTCGCTATTACGACCGCTGTTTCGTGGTGCTGGTGGAAACCATTGCCTCGCCCGCTGCATTGCGCACGTTGGGCTTGCGCATTGCGAGCACCTTGCGCAAGCCCATTACCGTGCAAATGCCGCATGACCAGGTGATTGATGTGCGACTGGATGTGGGTGTGGGCGTGGTGCACATGGTGGGTCACACCGCCAATGCCGATGCGGTGCTGCACGAGGCGGAAGAAATGGCCAAACTGGCCCGAACCATGCGCTCACGCGCGGCCATTGCAGACCCCTCCACCGGGCGACCTGTTGCGGTGGAAGACGCCGATTTGATGACCCCACGCAGCAACACACGCCGCACCCGTCGCAGTGGCAGTGGCAGTGGCAGTGGCAATGCCATTGCGACCACAGCGCGGCCCACCCTCAAGGCGCGTCGCCAGGCCGGTGGCCAAATGGTCTGAAGCATCGCCTTTGTTCGCAGACTGCTATGAATAAAATAGCTGCTTGAGCAATAACCACA
>JAYUXO010000107.1:0-11925 GCA_043753505.1 Comamonadaceae bacterium | reverse complement strand
TCTGGGCGTCGCTTGGCAATGCCACACCGCCCGCACATGGGGATTGGCTATAGCTCGCGTCGGCACATTTATAGACCTTTTGGGCTGTAGCGCTGAGTGAAAGCGCTGCAGCAGCTATAAATAAAGTAGCAGCGATGTTTGATTTCATAAGGCCGTTTATTTGATACACACCGAACGAACCATCTTCAGATCAGTCAACCCCATGAGTACTTTTTCCATGCCGTCCATCTTCAGGGTCCGCATCCCACCGGCGACCGCAGCGGTAAAAATTTCCGCTACCCGGGCGCGCTCCTGAATCAGCTTTTTCACGGTGTCGTCGGCAATCAGCAATTCATGCAAGCCCACCCGGCCTTTGTAGCCCGTTTTTTTGCACTTGTCGCAACCACCGTTGGCGTTGACGCGGTACATCTTCAGGCTGTCGTCTTTGCCATAGGCCGACGTCCAGTCGTCAAGCAGTTTTTGCTGCTCGCCGCCAGGATCGGCCTTCCATGCGTCGGTGTGGCGCAGTTCCTCGGCGTACTCTGCAATGAAGCTTTTCAGCTCTGCAGAGTTGGGTGTGTATTCCTCTTTGCAGTCGCACAAACGCTTGGCCAGGCGCTGCGCCAGAATGCCCAACAACGCATCGGCAAAGTTAAACGGATCCATGCCCATATCCAGCAAGCGTGTGATGGACTCCGGTGCCGAGTTGGTGTGCAAGGTGGAGAACACCAAGTGCCCGGTTAGCGACGCCTCAACACCCATCGACACGGTTTCTTTATCGCGTGACTCGCCCACCATGATGATGTCGGGATCAGCGCGCAGGAAGGCTCGCATCACCAACGCAAAGTCAATACCGGCTTTTTTGTTGATTTGAACTTGCCGCAAACCTTTTTGCGTGATCTCGACCGGGTCTTCCGCCGTCCAGATTTTGGTATCGGGTGTGTTCAAGAACTTAAGGATCGAATGCAGGGTGGTGGTTTTGCCCGAACCAGTGGGACCACACACATAAAACAGGCCATAAGGCTTGGTGACCGTTCTTTCGACGCGCTCACGGTTGTGTGTCGACAGCCCCAGCTTGTCCATCGGAATCGGTTCTCCGGCGGCCAGGATACGCATGACCACGTCTTCTACGCCGCCTGCCGACGGGATGGTGGCGACGCGCAGCTCAATGTCAAGCGGGCCATATTTTTTAAACTTGATCTTCCCGTCTTGCGGCTTGCGGCGCTCTGAAATATCGAGGTCGCACATGATTTTCAGGCGGGTAACCATGGCCTGGCGGAAATGGGCGGGCACCTCAACGTAAGGATATAAGGTGCCGTCGATGCGAAAACGAATACCGGTTTTGAACTTGCCCGGCATGGGCTCGATATGAATGTCTGACGCTTTTTGGTTGTGCGCGTCAATGATGACTTTGTTGACGAACTTGACCAACTCATTGTCTGCAGCGGCTGACTCCAGCGAATCTTCAACATGGCCATCGTCGTCGGCGGGGCTTAGATCGGCCAGCATCTGGTCGATGGAGCCACTGTCCGCCGTGCCACCGAATATCTGAGCCAGCGTTTCTTCAAACTCGGTTTGCGTGGTCACCCGGTAGGCGAATTTGCTCATTCGCGAAAACACTTGTGGAACCACCCTGGCGCTACGCACAGCTTCAGGGTCAACGCACATGACGATCAAGCCTTCAATCGATTCCTCTAGCGGAATCCAGCTTTGCTGCTCCAGAAAGTCGCGCTTCAAGGAGCCGTGAAGTATCTCAGAGCGAATCCGCCCTGTATCAAACGGCTCATAAGCCACCCCAAAAAATTTCGCTAGCGACGGCCCAATTTGAGCCGGGCGAATATGGTGCTGCGCCATCAGAATGTGCTCAACTGACTTGGACTGCTCGCGAGCGGCCTGCACGCAAGCTAGCAGCTCCTCAGAGCTGATAACCCCAGCCGTAATCAAGCCGTCGTACTTGGTGGCCTTTCGCCGCTGCTCATCCTCGGTTTTGCGCACGCGTTGGCGAATGGCAGTCGCCAGTGTTTTGCACAGCTGTGTGGTGCCTTCGACCTCCAGATCCCCAAAAGGCTGGTCACTTTTGTTGTTAATGACTTGCAGCACGCCGTGAAGATTATTGTTTTCCAAAATCGGCACCACCAGCATTTGCTTGGTGCGGTAACCCGAACGTTTGTCAACTTCCTTGAGGAAAGTCAAAATCGGGTGAATCCGTTTAAGGGCCTCGTCGTCATACACATCAGCAATATTCACGGATTGTTTGCTGCTGGCTACATACCCCGCGATGCTTTGGGTGCTGATAGGCAACTTCAGGTCGCGGCTCCCGCTCAGGCCGGTCTTGATTTTGGAGATGATTGATCCACCGTCTTCACTGATCGCGTACAGCGTCAGCCGATCAGCGTTCAACAACTTGCAGATGTCCTGGCTGACATCCAAAATGATCTGGTCGAGATTCTCTGTCTCGTGTATGCGGGCGCTGACGCTCTGAAGTTGGCGGAAAAACAAGGCTTCAAACGACACGCCCCGCTTTTCAGGTGGCAGCATTTGTGAGTTGAAAAAAGCACGCTCGTTGTCGGGTGCAACTGGTTTAAGCACGGCGTTCATAGATGAAACTCCTGCCCAGCATGTAACCAACGAATATCGTGACTCACGTTCGGGCCAAATGGTTGTGTTTGGTCAAAACGCTGGATCTCAGCCATGATTAAGTCAGTCTCCGCGGGCTTGGTGTGCGTGATGAAAATTGGAAAGCGTTTGTCTTTGTCAATCAGATCCAACTCGTCGGCCAAGACGTTAGGCGACAAGTGCAAGCTGCGTCGGGCCAGATCCTTTTCACGGTTGCTGAACGCAGTTTCGATCACCAGCATCGCAATGTTCATCTGGTTGATCCGTCGCCAGAACGCCGGGTTGCGCTCTGTGTCACCGGTAAATACCCAGCACCCGTGTCCTGTCGAGATCGCGTACCCGACGGCAGGGACCGTGTGTACGGCCGGCAGCACCTCAATACCTTTACCGCCCAGTTGCAAACGCCCGCCAACCTGAATCTCGTGAAACGTTAAAAACGGTGACTGCGGTGTCGGAATGCGGCTGAAATCAGGCCAAATAACATTGTTAAAAATATGGGTTTTTAACGCCTCAATGGTGCCGCTTAACGCGTGTATTTGCAGCGGGGTGGTACGACGGGCAGCGACAGAGTCAATCATCAAAGGCAATGCGGCAATGTGGTCCAGGTGCGAATGTGTGAGAAGTACGTAATCAATTCGAGCCATTTCATCCATTGTGAGATCCCCTACACCAGTCCCGGCATCGAGCAGGACATCCGAATCGATCAGGAACGACGTGGTGCGACAGTCTTTCGCTATGGCGCCAGAGCAGCCCAACACTCGTACCTTCATCGATTCCCCTTACTTGGTCTCAAAATTGGTTGCGCCGTCCCACTCGGGATCAAAAGGCAGTAAGCGCATTGAGGCTACCCGCTGGGAGTAGAGGTCGTAAAGGTATTTTTCCGCATTCATGCGATGTAGATTAAGTAATTGCAGATCGCACTGATCCCAATCCTGGCCCCTGTAAGCCTTTAGCACGGCATTCCAAATTTTAAGCTCGTCGGCACCCGTCTTTTCCAGTTTTTCGAGGGCCACAACAGGCCAAAATATAGCCACGGCTTGCTCTTTTCCCTTCACCCTGACACGGTCAAGCTCTTGCCATGCGAACTCAGGTGCCAATTTGCGGGTCGCTTCGCTGACCACAATATCGACCCCATATGTCTTGGACAGTCCTTCTAGGCGAGCGCCCAGATTGACTGAGTCTCCAATCACGGTGTAGCTTCGGCGAATATCAGAACCCATGTCACCGACGCACATACTTCCCGTATTCAAGCCGATTCCAATCTCAATCTCAGGTAAACCTTTCTCACGGTACTCTTCGTTTATCTTGCGAACAGCCGCCGTCATCTCAATAGCTGTTTTTACCGCCAGATAACCATGATTAGCTGTTTCGACTGGCGCGCCCCAGAACGCCATCACACAATCGCCCATATATTTGTCAATGGTTCCGCGATTGGCGCGAATTTCATTGGTTAACCGACTGAATACGCTGTTAAGTAATTCCTGAAGTTTGGTAGGTTCCATTTGCTCTGACATTTTTGTGAATCCCCGCATATCGCAAAACATCACGGTCAGCTCTTTGCTAACTGCCTTCATGCTGTAGCTGTCAGGATCCTTTACCATTTCATCAACCAGCTCCGGCGGCACATAGGTACCAAACAAATGCGCCAGCTCCCGTTTGGATCTACTTTCGACAAAGTAGCCATAACTCATATTTAAAGCGAAAGCAGTCGATGCCATTACCAGAAACGATGCGAGAGGCAATACAAGGCCAGCACCTAAATAAAGCCACGAATTAAGTCCAATGACTGCTGCAATAATTCCTGCACTGGCAGCCACGGCACGTGGGGCAGACAACAACGATAAACTGAACGCCAACAATAATCCAGCTATGACCAATATGACTACCTCATATCCCACAGCATAGTCAGGCTTGACAAAAATTTTGCCATCTAAAAGACCAGAAATTACATTGGCATGGGTTTCCACACCAGGATAAGTCTCTCCTACAGGTGTTACTCGTAAATCAAGCAATCCAGGTGCGGTCGTACCGAGTAAAACGATCTTGCCCTTGAGAAGAGCGACGTCCACACGTTTAGCCAGCACATCGGCCGCAGATACATATCTAAATGAGCCACCACTCACTCCCCCAACACCTCTAAAAGGTACCAACGTAGCCACTCGATCATCGACCGGAACCGCCAAGGTTTGCCTGGACTCCTTCAACAAAATGCTTTCAAGGCCTTGATACCCTCTCGTTACCAAACGATCTTGTGGGAAGCCCGGTTCGACCGTGGGTAAGCCAATCAGCATCCGAAACATGGCAAGGGACAGAGACTCGTAGTAGCTGCCTTTATATTCCGCAACCAATGGAATGGAACGCACGACGCCATCGCCTGCCGTAATGGAATTAAAAAATCCTGCCATCGGTGCCGCTGCAGCCAATTGCGGAAGGTTGGAGCCGTATCCATTCCAGCTTGTGAACCTAATCGGACGGCCCCGCAGGTTTTCGCGCAGCATGACTGGCTTGGGAAGTGCCCCAGACGCTCGACCATCTCGATCGCTCGTGAAGTAATACCCTAAAACAACAGGCCGATTCGCCAGTGATTTGGCAAACAACCCATCGTAATCAAGCGCTGTTTGCAGTTGTGCCAGCCTGTCGGAGAAACCCGCTTGATCTTTCAACTCGTTTTGAGAAAGTTGCTGTAATCGCTTGAGACCTGAACTGTCATCGCCCTCAGCAAAAACGACGTCAAAACCCAACAACGCTATTTCGTGCCTGTCAAACAGCTCATTTACCAAAGCAGCAAGTATGTTACGTCCCCATGGCCAGCGCCCTATTTCACCGAGGCTTTTTTCATCTATATCAATAATTACTATGCGCTCGTCAATCGAGCGAGGCATTGTCGCTCTCAAACGCGCATCATAAATAATATTGTCCAACCGTTGCAGTACGTCGATGCGCAGTATGCCAGTAGCATGAAATAATGCAAAAAGCAGTGGTATAAGAGTAACCACTATTCGCGTCCAGTGTTTTGAAATTAGCCCCATATAATATGATTACACAGGGGAAAAGCACAAAACGCTTACCAAATGACCCAACAGCTTATTAATGCTGCACAAATTGCATTTGAGTGCCCGCTAGCTCCAGCAAATCACCATTCTTCAAAGCGACTGGCTCCGCGCCGATGGGAGAACCGTTTAGTGTTGGCTTGCTTCCGCCTTCAACATGCGCTACTACAAAACCATGTTGCCGCTTGGTAATTGCAGCCACTGCTACCCCTGGCTTGCCGATAGTTGTCACTACTTTTACAAGTGGTACTTCCCGACCAGCTGCGGCTCCGGAAAGCACCTTTATTGCTGCATTAGCTGCGTCTCCAGAGAAGGCAGTCGCCGACGGTGGGGCCGGAGTGATTCCAACAGACCCGGCCTTCATCACCATAGTTTTATCGAACGTCGCAGCCACGGCTTCATTCATGTACTTAATTTTGTACTTCCCGATTTCAACTGTATCGTTGTTCTGAAGCAGTTGTTTTTTGACGGCCTTGCCGTTCACGTAAGTGCCGTTGGTACTGTTCAAATCCTCCATGTACACTTCGTTTCCAGTCATCTGCAGTACAGCATGCTCTCCACTAACGGCAAGGTTGTCAATCACGATATCGTTATAAGGTCGGCGCCCCAAGGTAGTACGATCCTTGGTTAGTTGGACTTCCTTGATGACGACACCGTCGATCGAAACGATCATTTTCGGCATGGTCGGCTCCTGTATCTAAGTTTGTTGTTGAAAATTAATACTAAAGACTATTTTCCCAGCAATCTGGAAATTAGTCCTCGTTTTTTTGAACCGCTTTGCGCATATGCTGCAAAAACCGATATGTTATCTCGCCCGCCATTTGCGTTGGCCGCGTCAATCAACTGAACCAATCGCGCATTGAGTGGAGCATCTACAGCTAGCAACTTAGAGATCCCTTCATCTTCCACCATATCAGATAAACCGTCAGAGCAGAATAGATAAACGTCGCCTACCTCAACGCGGTATTCATTAACATCAAGGAGCACTGCATCTTCAACACCTAGAGCACGTGTAACCAAGTTTTTGTTGCTTGAGATCGCAGCCTGTTCAGGAGTTATCAGCCCTGCGTCCATTTGCTCTTGAAGCAACGAATGATCTTTCGTAACTTGCGTAAACTCCCCTGCGCGCAAAAGATAACATCGCGAATCGCCAATATGCCCCAACATCAAACGGCCATCTTGAAATATTCCAACCACCAACGTTGTACCCATGCCACTGTACTGGGGATTGGAATTTGCAGCATTGAATATGGCTCTATTGGCGTTGTCAACACAGATCTCCATAGCTCGGCGTACTTCTTTTGGATTTGCGTGACGTCCAGCTTGAGACAGCCATCGACCCAACTCGGATTTAATGAAAGTTGTAGCCATTCCACTGGCAATTTCTCCAGCATTGTACCCACCCATTCCGTCGGCCAAAACCGCGAGTTGAGTTGCCTCATCGATCGCGACTGAATCTTCGTTATTCTCTCGCGCGAGGCCAGGATCGGTATGGGAGCAAAACTCGTAAATCATAGACTACTAACTAGCTGATGCGGTTATCTGTACCGCTATGGAATTCCGAATCACCCGTGGCAACCCGCCGAATTACGGCAGTCTTCTCAAATGGATCATCGGCTGATGGTGATTGTGGTGGTGCTACTTTCTGGGTAGCGGCATATGCTGCTGTATTCGGCGCAGAAGTAGGCCGCATGACAACAGTAGCATCCGTGTCAGACAATTGGGGTGATGCTGAAGGCCTACCCATCATTGAAGATTTGTCAAAGATGGGCTGCGCTGAATCCAGATCGATTATTGATCTTAAATCTGCAGCAAACCTATCACCATCCTGATAGCGGGTTTCAGGTTTTTTATTCAATGCTAAGGCAACAACCCTCGCAAGTTGGTCATGAATATCCCTGCGAACGGCACGAATATCTGGGGCATCCTCGTTGGCAATTTTATACATCAACTCTGCCATAGAGTCTCCCCTAAACGGCAAGGCGCCAGCAAGCATTTGATATAGCATAACTCCCAAAGAATACAAATCCGATCGTCCGTCAACTTTTTTGCCAGCAATCTGTTCTGGAGACATGAAACTAGGGGTACCCAATACCAATCCAGTTTTAGTTTTACTGGAGTCAGTAATACGTGCAATACCAAAATCGGTTACTTTAACAATATCACTTTGCAACTCATACATGATGTTGGCAGGCTTTATATCGCGATGTACCACATTCTGTCTGTGTGCGTAGGCCAAAGCTTCAGCAACTCGCGCAACAATCGACAGTACAGTGTGCTTCGGCAACAAATTACCTTCTTTGCAAAAGTCTGCTAGATCTTTACCTTTAAGAAACTCCATGGCGATATAAGCCAGATCGTGCTCTTCGCCCGCATCAAATATAGTCACGATATTTTGGTGCTGTAGTCGGCCCGCCGTTTCTGCCTCTCGAAAGAAACGTTCGCGCGCATCGGTCAGCTCTTCGCCCTCGAACTCCTGCGCAAGCGCCATGGTTTTGATGGCTACTACGCGCCCAATTTTTGGATCTTTTCCGAGATATACAACTCCCATGGCCCCTTTTCCAAGCTCTTTTTCAACTTGATAGCGCCCTAACATGGGTTTCTCAACCCCTCCGCCTTCAAGCAGTACGGTGCCGCCGGGATGGCCGCCGCCGCCACCCAGGATAACGGTCTCAGACAGATTCTTTGCGCGATTTAATTTTGCAGCGAGTCCTTTGAAATCTTTGTTCAAGCTGGCCATGTACTCATAAACTGCTTGAGCTTTATTGAACTGACGTTTTCGTTCAAAGTCCAGCGCCAGATTGCCCATGTTGTCCATCAACGCATCACTGTACGGCACACGGCGAAAACGATCAAAAGCCATATCCAGCTGACCTTGACCCTGATGAGCCAGACCCATCATGCGGTTTGTTTCGGCTGACTCTTCGTCCGACCTGACTTTTCCTGCTTCAGTTACCAGAAAACGCTTGGTCGTCAATGCAAGATGCCCGATTACCAACAGAGTGGCAGGCAACACCAATTTCAGCCACAGCGACCCCCCTGCCAGCAACCCAAACTCGCTCACCAAAATCGCACAAAGCAAAAATGTAGTTGCCACTGCTGCAACTCCTGCTGACAGTCTAGGAAGTAAAGCAATTAAATATCCAGCAACTAGAAGGAAGACCGCGAGGCTGGCCCATACACCCCAGCTGGGTGCGACAATAAAATGCTCGCTTAAAATACTGGAAGTGATATGCGCAATCATCTCCGCGGGGCTCATATCAGAACCTGTAGGTGTGGAGAAAAAACTTCCCACACCTGCTGCGGTGCCCCCAATTAGCACAATTTTGTCTGCATATTTCGAGGCTGGAATTTTCCCGGACAGTACGTCATAAAACGAGTCAATCATAAACGGCGGTTTCCCGTCGCGGTTTTTATAAAATTGCGGCAGCATGCGCGCCTGATCGTCAGTGCTAACGCGCAACTTGCCAATTTGCACTGATTGTCCTGGATTCAATTTAATATCTGCGCTTACTAGATTCAGGCTTTTGACAGCGGCCAGCAATGCCATGGATGGTACGGCAGCTCCGTAGTAATTGACAAGCAATGGTTCGGATCGAACGGTCCCGTCAGAGTCTTTGGATTGATTTAAGTGAGCGACGCCTGTGGACGCAACGCCAATGGTCTCGATAGGCTGTTGACCTCTGATAACAGGCACTGAGAAACCATTTACGTCTTCTACAGTGCTATTTAATACAAATCCTGGCAGCGGCGAATCTGGTTTTCCCAAAGGATCGCCTGGTACATATACTGATGGCATCAACACATTGCCTGCCCGCCGCATGCTTGCAGCAAGCTTAGCGTCTGTGTCCAAAGCAAATTCCGCTTCAGCAATTACTTTTATCAATTGATCGTTAGTGTCACTTGACGTATTGCCAGGGACCGCCAGCATTGCCCGCATTTTGCGTATATATTGCAGGCCGCGATCAGTTTGGGGTTCAAAGAA
The DNA here is from genome assembly GCA_043753505.1 of Comamonadaceae bacterium. GTDB lineage: Bacteria > Pseudomonadota > Gammaproteobacteria > Burkholderiales > Burkholderiaceae_C > JAAFIW01. The sequence goes on along the minus strand of JAYUXO010000107.1, from coordinate 2,295 downwards.
AAAAACAGTGTGCGCGATAACTTTTACCTTAGCGGCGGCTAATTGATCAATTAACTGCGCGTGAATATCGCGTGGCCACGGCCATCTGCCGATGTTTGCGATGCTTTGATCATCTATGGCGATGACCGCAATGCGATCCGACGGCATTTTCCCCGTACTTGTGCTGGCGTAGTCATAAAGTCGGCGTTCCAGCGTATCAATCAGGTCGGTTGATTGATGGAGCACGAAAACCGCCAGTACCACCATGCACCCAACAAACCAGTCGGTGCGCCAGAAACGGGCTCGCTTAACCGACGAAGAAGTGCTCACGCTCCGCTCTCCAGAAAGATAGCCTTTTTAATTGCATCCATTTCACAACGAAATTTGGTCACAAACGATCTCGCGGAAGCTCACCCGCACTCCTGTGGCGCGAAGGTAACAGACCGCAACGTGGCGGACAAGCGACTTTCTCACGTTCAATGTGCAGTGTGTTGCAAATAAGTAGCAGTTATTGGCTAGCTTTAGAGCCTGAACGGGACTGCAAAAACTTGCCCACCGCAAAAACGAAGGCAGCTCCGCCTGCTGCCGCTGCGTATTCCCAAAGTTTTCCAACTGGTAAGTAGGGCTTCAATCCTGGGTCGGTATAGGCCATTTGCCCAGCAATCCATCCCAACAACATCGCACCAAGCAGAATAATGATTGGGAAGCGCTCCATCAATTTCAAGACAAACGTACTCCCCCACACAATGATGGGAATGCTGACCAACAGCCCGAAGATCACCAGCGCCAGTTGGTGCTCTCCCGCCCCCTGCGCGGCACCCGCAATCGCCAACACGTTGTCTACGCTCATAACCAGATCCGCGATGATGACCGTGCGTACAGCGCCCCATAGCTTGTCGCTCGGCGTGATGTTGTGGTCGCCCTCGTTTTCGGGCTGCATCAATTTGACGCCAATCCATATCAACAAAATCGCACCGATCAACTTTAGATACGGAATCGCCAATAGGGCCAGCGCAAAGGCGATCAGGATGACCCGCAACACAATGGCACCTGCGGTTCCGTAAATAATCCCCTGCGTACGCTGCTTTGGCGGAAGGTTTCGGCAAGCCAACGCAATTACTACTGCGTTGTCACCCCCCAGAAGAATGTCGATCAAAATTATCTGACCAACTGCGATCCAGAAGTTGGCCGTCATTAGCGCGTCCATGAGCGAACTTTCCTAAGATAGAAAAAATGAAGGCCGATTGTCTCTTACGGCAATCGGCCTGTCGGTTGTGGGTATCCGCAGCGCAGTCAGTTAGAGCAATGCTTTTAGCAATTTGGCCATCTCAGACGGATTGCGCGTCACTTTGAACCCGCATTCCTCCATCACGGCGAGTTTGGCATCGGCTGTATCAGCACCGCCACTGATCAACGCACCCGCATGACCCATGCGCTTACCTGCCGGAGCCGTTACCCCCGCAATGAAGCCGACGATGGGTTTCTTCATGTTGGCCTTGCACCAGCGCGCTGCATCGGCTTCGTCGGGACCACCAATTTCGCCAATCATGATGACGGCATCGGTGTCTGGATCGTCGTTAAACGCCTGCATGACATCAATGTGCTTCAACCCGTTGATTGGGTCGCCACCGATGCCAACAGCCGAAGACTGGCCCAGGCCGATCTCCGTCAATTGCGCCACCGCTTCATAAGTCAACGTTCCGGAACGCGACACCACACCGATGCGGCCTTTGCGGTGGATGTGACCCGGCATGATGCCGATCTTGATCTCTTCGGGTGTGATCAATCCAGGACAGTTTGGGCCTAACAACAGGGTTTTTTTGCCGCCAGCGGCTTCCTTGGCTTTCATGCGGTTGCGCACTTCCAGCATGTCCCGCACAGGAATGCCTTCGGTGATGCAGATGGCCAGATCCAGATTGGCTTGCACGGCTTCCCAGATGGCGGCCGCTGCGCCTGCGGGCGGCACGTAGATGACCGACACCGTGGCACCAGTGGCGGCAGCAGCTTCCGTGACGTTGGCAAAAATCGGGATGCCTTCGAAATCTTCACCGGCTTTTTTGGGGTTCACGCCCGCCACAAAGGCTTCACGGCCGTTCGCGTAGTCGCGGCACATGCGGGTGTGGAACTGACCGGTCTTGCCGGTGATGCCCTGGGTGATGACTTTGGTGTTTTTGTTGATGTAGATCGACATGATGAATCCTTGGAAGTCATTTCACCGCAGGGGCGCAGAGAACACAGAGGAAGACAAGAAATATAGAAATGAGAATTTCATTTGGACTTTGTCTGCGGCTCGCTGCGTGCTTTGCGCCTCTACGG
>JAYUXO010000106.1:0-1912 GCA_043753505.1 Comamonadaceae bacterium | reverse complement strand
CGCACAGCCGCGTGGCGTGGCGTTGGTAGCGGATGAAACGGCCCATGGTGGCACTGGTGCCGCCGGTGCCCGCGCCCGTGACCACCCAGGCGGGGACGGGGTGGCGCTCGTGGCTCATCTGGGTGAACAGGCTTTGCGCAATGTTGTTGTTGCCGCGCCAGTCGGTGGCGCGCTCCGCATAGGTGAACTGGTCCATGTAGTGGCCGCCGGTTTGCTGGGCGATGGCCTGGGCCTCGTCGTAAACCTGCGCGGCGTTGTCTACCAAATGGCAGCGACCACCCTGAAATTCGATGAGCGCGATTTTTTCCACCGAGGTGCTGCGGGGCATTACTGCCACAAACGGTAAACCCAGCAGCCGAGCAAAGTACGCCTCGCTCACCGCCGTGGAGCCGCTGGAGGCTTCCACCACAGTGGAGCCACCCTGCAGCCAGCCATTGCACAGCGCATACAAAAACAGCGAGCGCGCCAGCCGGTGCTTGAGGCTGCCGGTGGGGTGGGTAGATTCGTCTTTCAGATACAGGTCTATGCCGTACGCGGCCAGGCCGGGCAGGGGCAGCGCAATCAGGTGCGTGTCAGCACTGCGCTGGAAATCGGCTTCAATCTGGGCGATGGCCTGGTGCGGCCAGGTACGGGGGTTTGTTTTCATACTTGCGTTGGCTGCCTGCAGCTAAGTTGCGCTGTGCAGGCTACGCGAATGACGGCCCGCAACTTTTGGCGGTGTGTGGTGGCCGTCTGCGTGATGCGCTTTGGCAGTTGTCGTCAAGGTAGGACCCTCGCCAGCGGGACAGGAAAAAAGGAGTCGGTCAGACTCAGATAATTTGTCCAGAATCAGGTTTTTTTGCTATTGAAATGATAGCTGTTTGAGCAGTATCTAGAAGGGCCAGACCCTGATTCGACTTGAAATCAGGGCCTGGATGCTGGTTACTGGCCGTTGACCAGCAGCACCGTGGCTTCCGTCTGGGTCACGTTGTTGGCGTTGGCCGTTTTCAAGATGTGGCCCTTCAAACGGCCTGACGCGACAGTCCACGAAAAAGAGGTGACGGGTGCCACACCGGTCACCACGGTGTCGGTTTTCGTTTTGCAGGCAGCGAACGTGCCAGCCGGAACGCTCACGGTTTCCACACCCAGGTAGGTGGTCGTCAAGGTCTGTGTGCTGGGCTGGCTGAACCCGAAAGTTTCCACTGTGGAGGTGTAGGTGCGGGCGTAGGGCGTGTTCAGCGCCGGGTTGGTGGGCAGCAGCAGGGCGGGGGTCAGGTAAATCGTTGCGACGGTCGAAAATCCGGCTGTGCTGGAGGTGATGAGGACGCCTGAAAAGCTGCTGTCGTTACCCACCACCTTGGAGTAGCTCTTGACATTGGCGAGCACAGTGGTGCCGGCTGTTACGCCGTTTGCCGGGGCCGTTGTGAAGGAGGTTGCGGTGTCTTGATTGACTTCGGTCAAGCCTGACTCGCTGCGGAAGCTGGCACCCGATCTGATGGTGTATTTGGCTTGCTGCTTTTGCAGAATGGTCTGGCCTGTGGGGTCGTAAATGTTGCTGTCGAGTTGCGCGGTGATGCCAGCGATGGTGAAGATGTTGCCCGTGATGTTGCAGTCACCGCCTGCTGTGGGGGCGGGTGCTGGCGCTGGGGTGGGAGCAGGTGCTGGCGCGGCCGGGGTGGGCACCGGGGCTGCGGGTGTGGGTGCTGCAGGTGTCGCTGGCGTCGTGGGTGCTGGGGCAGGTGCCGGCGTTGTAGGTGCAGGAGTCGGCGCAGGTGTTGTCGGCGTGGGGGCCGGTGTCGATGCTGCGGGTGTCGAGCTGGCCGGTGCCGGGCTGTCGTCCCCACCGCAAGCTGTTAACTGGCTGGTTGCAGCCACACAGGCAATCAGGGCTGAGAGGTACATGGAACGGTCAAACGTGAGCATGAAAATCCTT
>JAYUXO010000105.1:0-4924 GCA_043753505.1 Comamonadaceae bacterium | reverse complement strand
CGGGCTTGAGCTGCACCGGCTTGCCTGCGGGTAACGACAGGCTGGGAATGGCACGCATGCGCATCACGTCGCCGTCCATCTTCATCTCGTGCACCTCGGTCACACCCGCAGCGGGGCTGGAAGCGCCGACCAGCTTGAGCGGTTGGCTGGCGGTGAGCGTCATGAACGCGCCGGTGCCCATCTGGCCGGGCACGCTGGTGCGGGCCCAGGCAGCTTCAACTTTGACGGTGGGGGAAATCGGGGTTTGGGCCTGTGCCGCACAGGCCGCAGCCACCACAGCGCACAGCGCAAACGTTTTCACTGGGTTAGACATGCATTTCTCTCCAATAAGTTAGCGCTGTGATTGTGGCCAACCTGAGGTTCCCATGCTGCGCTGGCCGGGCATTCCCTAAATTCAAGCCATACAAGCCACCAACCCATATAGATGCTGCTCAAGCAGCTATTAAATATATAGCAATAATTGATCTGGACCGTACAGTTTGATCGGTACAGACCATGACTTTTGATCCGTTTGCGCAGCTTTGAATCCACAGACACGTCATTCGCGTAAGGTACAAATGCAAGAGTAAGATGATTTTTAAATACTTCACACAAAGGTCTCCTATGGGCTTTTTCTTCCATCGCTCCGCGGCGAGCGCTGCGGCGCTGACGTTCATCGCGCTGTCCACCAACCCTGCGCACGCGCAAATTGCACCGCCCGAAACCACGCTGCGCGCGGTCGATGTCAAAGGCCAGGCCTTACTTCAAAGCGACAGCACCCCTGCCAGCCGCACCACGTTTGACGCGGACGATGTGCGCGAGCTGGGCATTTCGCAGCCCGAGCAATTGCTCTCACGGGTGCCCGGCATGCGGGTGATGACCTACGGCCTGGGGGGTGTTGTGAACGTGATTTCGCTGCGCGGTTTTGGCGGCGGTGCGCACGGTGGCGACCTGGGTTTTGTGCTGGACGGCATATCGCTGAACGAGGCCATTTCGCACTCCGACGGCTACGCGGATTTGAACGTGGTGATACCGCTTGAGCTGCAGCGGGTGGATGTGGTCAAAGGCCCCAGCAGCGTGCTGGTGGGCAACTACAACCGCGCGGGCACCGTGTTTCTGCAAACCCGCCGGGGCGGGGAGTACCAGCTGGCTGACTTCAGCTTGGGCTCGTTCAAAACCTTTGATACGCAATTGGCCGGGGGCTGGAAGCTGGGCACGGGCAGCCTGAACCTGGCCGCCCAAGCCTTCACCACCAAAGACATTCGCCCGCAGTCGGGCTACGACCGCTACACCCTGTCGGGCCGCTACTCGCTGGCCATTGACAAGGGCGACATCGCCGTGTCGGGCCGCATACACCGGGGCGATTGGGACTCGGCCAGCTACCTGGCGCAAACCCAATTCAACAGTGGCGATGCGCGCGGCAAAGACCCGCGCGCGCAGAGCGACGGCGGCGACAAGACCTTTGAAACCCTGCGCCTGGACGTGTCGCGCCAATTGACCGACAGCATCAAGCTGCTGGGCTTTGTGTACGGCACGCAGCAAACCTACGCCCGCTTTTTCACCCGCCCCGCGAGCGCCACCGCCTGGCGCCAGCGCGACGAAACCTATGCCCGCACCGTGAGCGGCGCGGGTTTCAGCTTGAACGGCCTGGGCAAGGTAAGCGGTATGCCGCTGAAATGGATTGCAGGCTACGACACCACCCGCGAGGAAACCCAGTTCAGTTTTTACGATGGCACCACGAATCGAGCGCGGATTGCGCCACCGGTGGCCAAGCAAGACCGGGCCTACCGCTTCAATTCCACCGGCCTGTTTGCCGAAGCCGAGCTGACGGTCTCACCGCTTTTTCGCCCCACCGTGGGCGTGCGCTCAGACCGCTACACCGGCTCCTGCGCGGTGCGCGGTGCCGAGCTGGTGGGTGCTGGCGACCCGCCTTGCAATGTGCCGCTCAAGTCCGTCAGTCACACCAGCCCCAAGCTGGGCGTGCGCTCCACGGTGGCACCGGGCGTAGACCTGCGCGCCAGCCTGAACGAGGGGTTTCAGCTGGCCAATGTGCGCGGGCTGTACTCGGCCACCAACAACACCCAGCCGACCGTTTACCGGCAAAAAGAAATTGGCGTCGCGCTCGGTCCCTGGTCTGGCGTGAAGGCGGATGTGGCGCTGTTCCAGCTGGACAGTTCCAACGAGATTCGTGAAATTCCCGCAGGCTCGGGCATCTTCATCAACTCCGGGCAAACGCGGCGCAGCGGTTTCGATGCCTCGCTGCTTTGGGCCTTTGCCACCGACTGGGATGCCTCGCTGGTGTACGGCCAGGCCAAGGGCGTGGTTCGGGCCAATCCAAATGCCGCCGTGGTGGGCAAACGCCTGAACGGCATTCCCCGCGAAACCGCCACGTTGAGCATGAACTACGCGCCTGCCCAGGGCTTTGGCGGCTTTGCTTCCATTAACAAAGTGGGTTCTTATTTTTATGACGCAGCCGGTGTGAACGCGCTGAGTTACCCGGGCTATTCCACGCTGGACGCAGGCGTGACCTGGCGCGGTGTAAGCAGCGTTTTGGGGGGTCGCAACGCCGTGAAAGCCCGTCTTGGCGTGACCAATTTGACCAATAAGCTGTATGCCAGCAACGCGTTTCAGATTGGCGGCGTGAGCCTGGTGGCCCCCGGTGCGCCGCGCAGCGTGCAAGCTGGCGTGCAAATTGATTTCAACTAAACGATGTTTTTCAGGAGCTCTTCATGAACAAGACTTTCACCCAAATTTCTCTGGCCTGTGTGGTTGCTGCAACCAGCCTGGGCGTGCAAGCCCATGACGCATTGTTCGAGCTGACCACGCCTGCCACTTCCAGTGCACCCGGCCAGTTCATCGTGCGCTTTGCTGACGACGGCAGGCCTTTGCCCTACCCCGCCGCCAAACTCACCCGCGCCTGGGGCTACAGCGCCGACGGCAAAACGCTGAACCTGACACAAACACCCGCAGACGGCTTCGTGCAGGTCAGCGCACCCGCCGAAGCCACCTTGCTCGCACTGGAATTTGACAACGGCTTTTACAGCCGCAGCACCCAGGGCACGGTGAACAAACCCATGAATGAGGTGCCGGGCGCGGTCTCGGCCGTGTGGGCGAAAAAAACCGGTAAATACCTCGTGCAGTGGAACGCCCTGGCCGCCAAACCTGTGGGCCTGCAACTGGAAATCGTGCCCACCTCTGCCACCCCACCCAAGCCGGGCGAGACCATCACGCTGCAGGTGCTGTGGGAAGGCAAGCCGATTGAGGGCATCAAGGTGTCCAAAAGCGAACACGCTGCCGGAGAAAAGACCGATGCCAATGGCCGTGCTATTTACAAGGTGGATGCCGGTCGAAACTTTGTCTGGGCAGAGCGGCGCACCAAAGTCAGCGGCGACCCGCGCCACGATTCGCTGGCTGTGGCCAGCAACCTGATCTTTGTGGTGAATTGATCTCCTTACCGCTCTTGCATGGGTATCTACACATCTTTCAGTAAGCGGGTTTTCTCCCTCTCTCCTTTGGGGGAGAGGGAGCAATACAACTACATCGCTGGCTCGACAGAAATCGTAAATGAAAGCTCTAAAGAAATCAGTCATGAAACACACCATCCGCTTGCTCACAGCGCTCACCGCCCTACTGGTCGCCACCGCCGCCCAAGCCCATTCCGACCAGGTGACCACCGGCGGCTTCATCGCGGGCTATTTGCACCCGCTGACGGGTCTGGACCATCTGCTGGCGATGGTGGCCGTGGGCATTTGGGGAGCCATCTTGCGCGCACCTTTAATTTGGGCCTTGCCCGTTGTGTTTCCCTTGCTGATGGTGGTGGGCGGTGTGCTGGGCATTGCCGGTGTGCCTTTGCCGTATGTCGAGCCCGGTGTGGCGCTGTCGGTGGTGGTGTTGGGTGCGGCCATTGCGGCGCTGTGGCGCGCGCCGGTGCCGGTGGCCATTGCCATCGTGGCGGTGTTTGGTGTGCTGCATGGACATGCGCATGGCACCGAGTTGCCCGGCTCGGCGGCACCCGCTGCTTACGCCGCTGGTTTCGTGGTGTCCACCGGCTTGCTGCATCTGGCGGGCATCGCGCTGGGCGCGCTTCAATCGGTGCGCCATGGCGCGCAACTGATGCGGGCCACCGGTGGGGCGATTGCTTTGACGGGCGTGTGGCTGCTGGCGGGCGCGCCGGGTGTTTAGCCAGGTTTGTCTCGCTGTTTTGTTGGCAACGGCTGCAGGGCCCGCAGCTGCGCACGGCGGTTTGGCTGACGCGCCTTCGATTGCCAATGGCGCGTTGCACTTGCTGCTGTCGCCGCTGAGCATCGCCGCATTGCTGGGCTTGGTGGCTGTGCTGGCTGGCCCGAAGCGCCAGCTTTTCCTGGCCAGCGCAACGGTGGTCCTGGTGTGCGCTGCGGCGCTGGGCGTGGTGGCGACCAAGGGTGTGCCGGGGTGGCTGGCAGCCGGTTTGGTCACCCTGGTGGGTTTGCTGGCCGCCAGCGGCTACACGGCCACATCCGGGCCAAAACCGTGGCTGGTGTGGCTGGTCAGCGCGGGTGCGGGTCTTGCCGCTGGCTTGGCTTCCGATCTGGACAGCCTGGCTTGGCAACCTGTGGCGGGTGCCTGCGCAGTGTTGGGTGTCACCGTGGTCGCGCTGGTGGCAGGTAGCGAAGACCTGTACGGCGTCACCAGGCTTCAAAAAATCCTGCCCATTGCCCAGCGGGTGCTGGGTGCTTGGGTGGCAGCGCTAGGATTGCTGTTGGGGGCACTGGCACTGCGGGTGGGAATTTAAGAAATTAAGACAAATTGATCATTCGCCCTTGTGGAATATGCTCAAACAGCTATATATTCAATAGCAGAAATGTGCGACAGACAACCACCAAAATCAAAACTTCGGTGCCCTCTTCTCCCGCAAGCTGGCTACGCCCTCGGTCACATCCGGCCCGGCAAAGCCCATGAATTCCAG
>JAYUXO010000104.1:0-11951 GCA_043753505.1 Comamonadaceae bacterium | reverse complement strand
CTTGAACCGGAGAACCGTCCATGCTTTCTACCTACTCCTACCTCAGCGCGCTGGTACCCGGCGCTGCCACCTCTCTGGCCCTGGCCACGCCTGCGGCGATAGAGGCCATTGAACTCGTAGACCAGCAAATTGCCGCCCTCAATTTCGTGCAGATTCAAGGCGGCTTTCAGGGTGCCCAGGAAATGGCGCAAGCCGTCGCAGGCATGAAGAACGCCGCCGCACCGTGGCCGCAGGTCAAGGCCGCTATTTTTGCGGCCGCCCGTGAAACGCTGGCTGTTGGCCCTGTGGCGGCAGCACTGGGCAATGCAGACAGTACGGCAGCGCAGTTGGCCATCGATGTTCAGGCCTTTGCGACGGGCACTCTGACCAAAATTGTGAGCGACTTTGCCAGCGCGCAAGCGGAGTTCAACACGTTCAGCGCAGGCATGGATCAGGCCTACAGCGTGAGCGCCAATGCCAACCAGGCGGCCGCCCAAGCCATCGCACAGGGCCAGCAACAGATCAACGATGAGATTCAGATGTTGAACGCCAAAGAGAGCAATCTGCGCTCGGCCGGCTCCATCATCATTGGCATCTTCTCGGCAGGCATTTCGTATGCAGTGGAAATCAGGCAACTGGAGCAAGAGGCCGATCAACTGCGCTCAGCGGAACAGCAGCAAAGCTATCAATTGGCGATGTACCAGAACTCTCTGGGCAGCTTCAACAACGCCTTGAACGCCACCAAACTGGCCGCCTTCGCCCTGTCCACCCTGAACACAAGCCTGCAGCAATCGGCCAATGCGGTGAAAGACATCAGCACCAACCACAACACCAACCTCATCGCGATGCAAGCCGAGCTTGCACAGTTCAAGTCAGAGTTTGCGCAGGCGGTTGCTACCGTTTCGCAACTGCTGGCCTGAATAACCTCAACTATTTCATGCAGGAACTTGCCATGACACCTCCCTCAACTGACCTCATTCCGCCCGGCAGGGGATGCGCTGCGCTGGATGCGCAGGCGCAAAGCCTTTTGAACGCACATAACCTGGCTTTTGGCAGCGCGCTGACGCTTATCGTGCAACCGCCGTTTACCAACGGTTTGCTCACCACCCTGCCCGAAGACCAGGCCCTGGCCGCACGGCACGCCACCGTATTCAAAAATGGCTGGGGAATGGGTGTGGCCACCACTTTCTTCACCTCACTGGGCGGCATCACCGTGTTTTCGCTGAGTCTTTTCAATGGCGACTTGAGGCGCACCGCACAGCAGCTGGACAGCGTGAGTCCGCAAGACCCTCGCTATGCCGGGCTGCTAAGCGACTTTCGCCAGATCCTGGCTGCCATCGTGGCCACCTGCTGCGACACCGACCCCGACTCGGGCAGCATGCTGCTGAGCATGCAGCAGATGATCACCAACCTGACCGGTTTGGCATCACAAATCGACGACGACGACACCCGCATTCACACGGCGCTGGGCGAGGTCAACAACTCGCAGGTCATCATCAATCTGGAAGCCCAGCAGCGCGCGTTGCAAGGCCAGCTGGCCGATGTAAACCAGCAAATCTCCCAGGGTGCCACCACCACCATTGCGTCCGATATTGCCTTCGGCTTTTCATTCGCCACACCGTTTACAGATGGCGGCGTGACGCCAGGCGCCGTGGGTGGCGCCGTGTTGAGCGTGGTGGGCGAGGCTGATGCAATCAAAGCGTTTGAAGCGCAAACCCAGGCCCTGACCGATCAGCAGGGCCAGTTGAGCGAGCAGATTTTCAACCTGTCCAACACGATTGCCAGTGACAAGGCCGACGCCATGACCTTGACACTGGTCGCTGCACAAATGGGCATTTTCAACACCCAGATCAAAAACCTGCTGGCCGAATGCGCGGGCATTCTGGCCCAGATGGAGCAATGGAAAGAGTCGCTGGACCTGCTGTCCGACGTCTCCAGCCCGCCATCCGCCAACTACTACACGTACCAGGTCACGGCGGCGAGCAGCTACTGGGCAGACCTGCAAGCCCAGCTGCAGCGCTACGCAGCCATCATGGCGCAGAGTGTGAGCCACACGTCGGGGGCCTGAGCGGGCCTGAGCGGGCCTGAGGGTGCATTGGGGGCGACTTGCGCCACGCAGGTTTTCCTCCCATTCCATCGGGGAGAGGCTGGGCCTGCGCGTACCAGGCGGTGCCCACTTCCCCACCGACGCCACAGGCTCGCTTGCGGTCACGACGGCGTGGCTGGCCGCACTGGGCCGCAACGCCGACTCTGTGAGCCAACTCAAACAGGCACAAGCGCCGAACCGGGTGGGGTACGGTCGTCTTTTGCTACGTTTTTTATAGCTGTTTGAGCAATATATACAAGGGCTGCAGGCCGATTGAGCTTGAATCCGCTCGTGGCAACGCAACCCCACCGCCAGCCGCGTCCCCGCACCCACCACAGCTGCGGTAGCCCAGAACACACAACTCCGCTGGCGCACCCCCGCAGCTACCCCCGCCACGCCAAACCACAAAGGCATGAGCACGCTGGACGCATTGATGGCCATCAGGCGCATGCGCAGGCCTGACCGTTCAGGTGCTCGGGAGTGATCTGGTGCAGGGTGCTCACGGTGATGGGTTGCACGCTGCCAGGGCGTGTTGACAGTCATTTTGCGGGTGCGAACGGGGTCAAAACAGCACCCATCCAGGCGTGTGACAACGGCAAGGCCGGGGCCTTGTTTACGAGCGCAACGCCACCCGAAAACCGGGCCTTGCGCATCATGCGGCGGCAAATACTTACGCAATTCCCACTAGATGTTTCCCACACAACTGGCCGCACACAACGCATCGAGAATTAAAAGCTGACAACTGACTGACTTCCCATCCACACCACCCAAGAGACATATGACGAATACCCATCAAACCCTTATCTTTTCTGCACTGGTAGCCATTACTTCAGCAGCGTTTTCTGCACCGCTGTTGGCGCAAGTCGTGCCAGCAGCTACGCCTGCGTGGCCCACACAATCCGTGAAAATCATTGTTCCCTATGCAGCCGGGGGCACAACCGACATCGCCGCCCGCATCCTGGGCAATGAGTTGAGCAAGAAATGGGGGCAACCGGTGTTGGTGGACAACAAGCCTGGCGCATCCACCCAGATTGGTACCGATGCAGTGGCCAAGTCTAAAGATGGGCACACCCTGCTCATGGCCGCCTCGCCTTTTGCAGTGAACCCCAGCCTGTTTGCCAAGCTGCCCTATGACACCTACAAAGATTTCAAGCCTGTCACCCTGGTGGTACGTAATGGGCTTTTCCTGGTGACGGGTGGCAAGCAGGCCTTTGCCAATATTAAAGATCTGGTGGACGCTGGACGGGGCGAAAAAACTGTGAGCGTTGCGTCGCCAGCCAATGGCAGCATGGGCCACATGGTGGCTGAGTTACTGGCCGATCAGCAAAAGCTCAACCTGCTGCATGTGCCTTACCGTGGCACACCCCCCGCGCTGTCCGACGTGGTCGGCGGTCAGGTGCAGTTCATGTTTGACAACCCCAGTTCATCGCTGGCGCTCATCAAAGACGGCAAGCTCAAAGCCCTGGCCTACACAGGCCCCAAGCGTTCGCCCGCCCTGCCCAATGTGCCCACCGTGGCTGAGACCTTCCCGGGGTTTGAAGCGGTTAACTGGTTTGGCATGCTCGCACCGAGCAGCATGGACGACGCGCTGCTGGATCGGATTGCACGCGATGCCAATGAGATTCTCAAAAGCAAAGAGGTCGTCGAGCGGTTTGACAAAGAGGGCGTAGAGATTGGTGCCATACCGCGTGAAGCGTTTGGCGCCTACCTGGCTGTGGAGACGGCGCGCTGGGCCCGGATCGTGAAAGCACGCAACATCAAGCCAGATTGAATTTTTGCCGGAAGTTCATTCGGCGTTTCGGCCATATCAGGCCGTAAAAAGTGTTCAAGCAGCTATTAATAAAATAGCACTCTCACGGCACCTCCTCCTCCAGCGGCAGCGCCGCCTGCGCCTCTGGCAAGGCCTGCACATCCCGCAGGGCTTTGCTCATCACGCGGGTGCGCACGTCGGCACTGTCCAGCGTGGTGAGCACCGATTCGGTTTGCTGGCGTACGCGTGCCAGCACGTCGCCGAACTTGCCGAATTCGCTCTTCACGGTTGCCAGCACCTGCCACACCTCACTGCTGCGTTTTTCGAGTGCCAGGGTTCGAAAGCCCATCTGCAGGCTGCTGAGAATGGCCAGCAAGGTGGTGGGGCCAGCCAGCGTGATGCGGTGCTCGCGTTGCAAGGCTTCCATCAAGCCGGGGCGGCGTAGCACTTCGGCATACAGGCCTTCGCTGGGCAAAAACAGAATGGCAAAGTCGGTGGTGAACGGTGGCTGGATGTATTTGCTGCTGATCGACTTGGCCTCCAGGCGAATGCGCGCTTCCAGCGCACGGCCCGCGATTTGCGCGCCGTCCGCGTCAGCGCGGCCTTGGGCGTCGAGCAGGCGCTCGTAGTCGTCGTTAGGAAATTTTGCGTCGATGGGCAGCCACAGCGGCGTGCCGTCGTGGGCCTGGCCGGGCAGCTTGATGGCGAAGTCCACCGCCTCGCGTGAGCCGGGGCGGGTAGGCATTTTGCTGGCGTATTGCTCCGGGGCAAACACCTGCTCCAGCAGGCTGGCCAGTTGCGCCTCACCAAACATGCCGCGGGTTTTCACATTGGTCAGCAGGTGCTTCAAATCGCCCACGCCCTGCGCCAGGGTTTGCATTTCGCCCAGGCCTTTGTGCACCTGCTCCAGCCGCTGGGCCACTTGCGCAAAGCTATCGGTCAGGCGAGATTGCAGGGTGGACTGCAATTTTTCATCGACCGTTTTGCGCATTTCATCGAGCTTGGCGCTGTTGGTCTGCTGCATGGCTTGCAGCTGCGTTTCCAAGGTGGCGCGCACTTCGCTGATGCGCCGGGCGTTGGTTTCGCTTAAAGCGTTCAGCGAATCAGCCAGGGTTTTTTGCAGGCCAGCCAGTTGCAGCGCAAACGCATCCAGCTGCGCGTTTTGCGTGCGGGTGGCCTCGCCGCTTTGGGTTTGCAGGGCTTGCTGAAAGGCTGTGAAGGTGTGTTTCAGGGCCTGCTCGGAAGTGGCCAGTGACTGGGCGGTGGCCTGCTGCGCGGCACTGAGGGTTTGTATCAGCGCTTGCTGCGAGGCACTGAATGTTTGTATCAGCGCCTGTTGCGAGGCACTGAGGGTTTGCGCCAGCTCCTGGCGACCCCGGCTGGCGGTGCTGGCCATGTCGCTGCGCAACTCGCGCTCCAGACGATCGGTCGTGGCCGCGAGCGCCGCCAACACCTGCGACTTGCCGGCATCCGCGGGTCGGCGCAACAGCCAGACCAGCGCAAGCAAGATGAGCAACAGCATCAGCGTGGCCACAAGGCCCAGGATCAGCAAGCCATCGCTCACTATGTTGTATCCACGGTCAGCACCTGCGGGTTAATGGGCGTGGGGGGCCGCTGGCCACAAACAAACGCAATCAGGTTGTCAGCCGCCAGGTTGGCCATGGCCAGGCGGGTGGGCACGGTGGCGCTGCCAATGTGGGGCGTGAGCACCACATTTTTCTGCGCCAGCAGGCGGGGATTCACGGTCGGCTCGCCCTCAAACACATCCAGCCCGGCGCCCATCAAAGTGCCCCTGCCCGGTGTTTTTTCCAGCGCATCAGCCAGCGCGTTTTCGTCAATCAAGCCGCCCCGGCCAATGTTGACCAGCGTGGCGGTAGGCTTCATCAGCGCCAGCTCAGTGGCCCCAACCGTGTGGTGCACCGCCGGGCTGTAGGGCAGCACCAGCACCACGTGGTCGGCCTGCGCAAAGAGCTCCTGCTTGCTGACATAACGCGCCTTGAGTGGTGCCTCGTCGGCAGCGCTCAAGCGGCTGCGGTTGTGATAGATCACGTTCATGCCAAAACCCAGCGCACCCCGCCGCGCAATGGCCTGACCAATGCGGCCCATGCCCAAAATGCCCAGCGTGCTGCCATGCACATCGCTGCCACACAGCAAGTCAAACTTGAATTTTTTCCACTCGCCGCGCCGCAAAAAAGCCTCCGATTCGCTCACGCGCCGGGCCGTCGCCATCAGCAGCGCAAATGCCATGTCGGCGGTGGTCTCGGTCAGCACATCGGGCGTGTTGGTGCACAGCACACCCACCGCCGTGCAGGCGTCCACATCAAAATTGTTGTAGCCCACCGCCACGTTGGCCACGATCTTTAAATCAGGGCAAGCAGAAAGTAACTCGGCATCGATGCGCTCACTGCCCCCGGTGCAAGCGGCCACGCAGCCTTGCAGTTTGTCCAGCAGCTCAGTGCGGGTGTAGATCACATCTTCCTGGTTGGCCTGCACATCAAAGTGCGCGCCCAGCTTGTCCAGCACAGCAGGGAAGGTGGCACGGGCGACGAGGAGTTTGGGTGGGTGGGAGTTTTGTGTGTTTTGCATGAGAAATATATGAAATTGGCAGTTAGCCCTTGTATTTATTGCTCAAGCAGCTATCAATTTTATAGTGAATAAAATCTTTGATGTCTACAAACCTTTGTACCCGGACTCCCGCTGATGCCGCAGCGCCAGCACCACTACGCAGTCAATAGGATGCAGGAACCGGTAAAGGGCCAGATACCCGAAGCGCCCTCTAGAGATGACCAACTCCCGCTGCCCCAGGTGAACCTTGCGGCCGATCTCAGGGTGCCGCACCAGAATCTCCATGGCTTCAAAAATCAGGGCGGTCGTTTCTTGTGCAGCCTGCGGGTCGATTTCCATCAAAAAGTCGCACGGCCTTTCCAAATCCCACAACGCTTGGGCGCTGTAAACCAGCTCAGTCATGCAGGGGGGCTGATGGGTAGGGTCACATCCAGTGGCAGCGCCTGCGGCCTGCCTGGTTTGCCACCGTTGACGCGGCCCAAAATATAGGCTTTCACATCCGCACCGCCATACACGGAATTGGAGCGCAAGGTGCCCTGATGGGCTTCCTCGCCGTCTGTATAAAACTGCTGACGTGCCAGTGCGTCGTCCATGGCGGATTGCAGGGTGTCCACCATCAGCGCATGGGCACTTTTGCCCTCAAAGGCAGCGACCCGGGCAATCGTGTTTTTCAACACCTCGGGTAACTTCAACGACGTGGTGGTAGACATGGCGCTTTCCAATAGGTGACACGATGGTAACACCCAACACAACGGCTTTTGTCAGACTGCTCCTGAGCTCAGGCCAGGCAAGCTCACCGAAACCAAACCACCGTCACCACCGCAAACAGCGGCAGCAGCACCGCGCCCGACCAGGCCATGTAGCCGAAGAAGCTGGGCATGTTCACCCCCCTTTCCTCGGCCACGGCTTTGACCATCATGTTGGGGGCGTTGCCGATGTAGGTCATGGCACCCATGAAGACGGCACCGGCGGAAATGGCGGCCAGGGTGGGGGCCAGGGTGGTCATGAGCGCAGCGGGGTCGCCGCCTGCAATGTTGAAAAACACCAGGTAGGTCGGCGCGTTGTCCAGAAACCCGCTGAGCAAACCCGTGGCCCAGAAATAGGCGGTGGGGTCAGGCGAGCCGTCGGGCCGGGTGACCGCCGCCACCACGGCACCAAACGGGCCGTCAGTGCCCGCCTTGAGCATGGCAATCACCGGAATGATGGTCAGGAAAATACCGGCGAAGAGCTTGGCTACTTCCAGCATGGGTGCCCACGAAAACTGGTTGGCTTCGTGTACGCGCGCGGCCGTCAGTTTCAAAGACAACAAGGTGATCAGTACCAGCGCCGCATCACGCACCAGGCTGGGCAAACCCACCGGGGTGCCCAGCAGGTCAAAGCCCACCGACGATTTCCAGGCACCGCTGAGCAACACAAAACCCATGATGGCGGCGAGCAGCACGAAGTTGACCTTTCCGTCAAACCCGATGCTGCCGGTATCCGGCGTGGGGTCAAACTTTCGCACCTCTTCTTTGTGGCGGTAGCACCACCCGTCCAACACGTAAAAAATGGCCAGCAGGCTGCCCAGCATGAACAGCGTTTCGGGAAAGATGTGTTTCGCCGTCCAGAAAAAATCAATGCCCTTCAAAAACCCCAGAAACAGCGGCGGATCGCCCAGCGGCGTCAGTGAGCCGCCCACATTGGAGACGATGAAGATGAAAAACACCACCACATGGGCCTTGTGCTGGCGGTTGTCGTTGGCGCGGATCAGCGGGCGAATCAGCAGCATCGACGCGCCGGTGGTGCCCATGAAACTGGCCAGCACCGCGCCGATGGCCAGAATGGCCGTGTTCAGCCCAGGCCCGCCATGCAGGTTGCCGCGTATGTGAATGCCACCGGCCACGGTAAACAGGGCGGTGAGCAAAATCACAAACGGGATGTATTCGGCCGCCAGCGCATGCACCAAGCCTGCAGCCGCCGCCGTGGGGCCGTAGAAGAAAGCAAACGGCAACAAAAACGCCAGGGCCCAGAAAGCGGCCACTTTGCCGTAGTGCAGGTGCCAGAAGTGTGTGGCCAGCAAAGGCAGCAGGGCAATCGACAGCAGGATGCCGACAAACGGCACGCCCCACCACACGGCCAACTGGCCGCCGTCAAAGTCGGCGGCCAGCGCCCATTGCGGCTGAATCAACGCAGCGATCAACAGGATGGCCTGTAACAAGGCAGTTCGGTTGACAGCGGATTGCTTCATGACGGATTCGTCACAGCGGCGTCTCAATCTCAAACACCTGGCGCAGGTAGGCCAGATACTTTTCGTCTTCGCACATGTTTTTAGACGGTGTGTCTGACAGTTTGGCCACCGGCTGGCCATTGGCTCGCACCATTTTGATGACGATTTGCAGCGGCACATGAGCAGGCGGGTCGCCCAGATCGTTGGTGAGGTTGGTGCCAATGCCAAAGGCCAGTTGGCAGCGACCCCTGAACTGCTGGTAAAGCTCAATGGTGCGCGTCACAGTGAGGCCATCACTGAAGATGAGTGTTTTGGTTTTAGGGTCGACCCTGTTGTGCTGGTAGTGGGCCAGCATGCGCTCACCCCAGTCAAACGGGTCGCCACTGTCGTGGCGGGCACCGTCAAACAGTTTGCAGAAAAACATGTCGAAGTCGCGCAAAAAAGCGTTCATGCCATACACGTCGGACAGCGCAATGCCCAGGTCACCCCGGTACTCTTTGGCCCACGATTCAAAGGCAAACACCTGACTGTCGCGCAGACGGGGACCCAGCGCCTGACAGGCCTGCAAGTACTCATGTGCCATGGTGCCCAGGGGCGTGAGGCCCAACTTCATCGCAAACAGCACATTGCTGGTGCCAGCCAGTTGCCCGCCCAGCCTGGCTGACAGCACGCGCAGCACTTCCTCATGCCAGGCTTTGGAAAAGCGGCGGCGGGTGCCGTAGTCGGCAATGCGCAGGGCCGTTAAATCTTCAGCTTTCAACTGCTTGATTTTCTCGTCCAGACGCCTGCGACCTTCGGTGTACTCGGGCACTTTTTGAATGTTGCGAAAGTACACCTCGTTGACGATGGCCAGCACCGGGATCTCGAACAGGATGGTGTGCAGCCACGGCCCGCGGATGGTGATGTCAATCTCACCCGAGGGCAGCGCAGTGACGGTGATGTACTTTTCATTCAGGCGAAACAACCCGAGAAAGTCCACAAAGTCGCTTTTGATGAAACGCATGCTGCGCAGATAAGCCAGCTCGGCATCGTAGAAATGTAGGCCACACAAGGCCCGGATTTCATCGCGGATTTCGCTCACGTATGCGGCCAGCTGAGCTGGAGGTGTCAACGGCACGCCCGGGTTGCGACACTTGAACTTGTATTCCACCTGCGCACCGGGAAACTGGTGCAGCACAACCTGCATCATGGTGAACTTGTACAGGTCGGTATCCAGCAGGCTGGTGATGATCATGGTGGCCTTTTATAAACGTTTTTGGCTTCTGGCCCTTGTAAATACTGCTCAACCAGCTATATTATTTATAGCAATCGATTTTCATGTCAATTCATTCCAACCAGCGCGTGAATTGCGCGACCGGCTCGCGCGGCGTGTGAAAGCTGTTGACCAGCGCCGACGCGTCCGCGAAACCTAAAGCCATGCCGCACACCAGCATTTCGTCAGGCCCGGCGCCGATGTGCGGCAGGATGATGTTGGCGAAACCGTTCCACGCAGCCTGCGGGCAGGTGTGCAAGCCACGGGCGCGGGCGGCCACCATGATGCTTTGCAGAAACATGCCGTAGTCCACCAGACTGCCCCGACCCATCACGCGGTCCAGCGTGAACATCAGGCCCACGGGCGCGTCGAAAAGCTTGTAATTGCGCTGCTGCTGGGCGTGCATCTTGTCTTTGTCCGCTTTGGTAATGCCGAGCAAACCGTAAAGGCTCCACCCGTTCTCCCGGCGGCGGTCAATGTAGGGGCTGACCCATTTTTCGGGGTAGTAGTCGTATTCCTCTTTGTATTGCGCGGCCAGCGCGGGGTTGTCGCGCAGGGCGTCGTGGGCGGCGCAGACTTTTTCGACCAGTCCGTCGCGGCTGGCACCCTGCAGAACATAGGTTTTCCACGGCTGCGTATTCGTGCCACTGGCCGCGCGGCTGGCCACTTGCAGGATGGTCTCGATCGTTTCGCGCGGTACGGGCGTGGACAAAAAGGCGCGCGCCGAGAAGCGGCTTTGAATGGCCGCATCGACACTTTTCGGATCTTGAATGTGGGTGGTGACTTGGTTCATTGGAGCTTTTCTAAAACGAGCTTGAGTTTGTCGGGAAGCGGCACAGGGCGGCGGGTTTGCCTGTTTACATACACATGAACAAAGTGGCCTTGCGCAGCGGCCGTGTTCTGATCTTTTGCAAACAGGCCCACTTCGTAGCGCACGCTGGATGTGCCCAGACGGGCCACGCGCAAACCGGCTTGAACCGTTTGCGGAAAGGTCAGCGGTGCAAAGTAGTTGCACTGCGTTTCGATCACCAGGCCAATCGTGTTGCCCTGGTGAATGTCAAGCGCGCCCTGCTCGATCAGGTGGGCGTTGACAGCGGTGTCAAACCAGCTGTAGTAGACGACGTTGTTCACGTGACCGTAAGCGTCGTTGTCCATCCAGCGGGTGTCCAGCATCCGGAATAACTTGTAGGCACTTCTGGTCTCCGGCTGGGGTTTGGTGACATCGTTCATGTCTGCAGATTCTGCCAGCGTGCCCGGTACTGAAGTGCCGCCTTGAAGGTGTTCACCTGCACCTGCACCGTGTCTTCAATTCGGGTTCCATAGCCACCGGCCATCACAAATGCCAGCGGAATGCGGCGCTGCCACGCCCAGTCAAAAACACGGCGGTCGCGGGCTTCAAGGCCGTCAAACGTGATTTTCAAACGGCCCAGGCGGTCGCCTTCGTGCGGATCGGCACCGGCCAGATATATCACCAGCTTGGGTGTGAAGCGGCGGTCAAGCTCGTCCAGTGCAGTTTCCAGTGCGTGCAGGTAGTCGTTGTCACCACAGCCGTCGGGCAAGTCAACGTCCAGGTTGCTGGGCTCTTTGCGAAAGGGAAAGTTTTTCTGGCCGTGCATCGACAGCGTAAACACGCTGTCGTCGTTGGCAAATATTGCGGCTGTGCCGTTGCCCTGGTGCACGTCCAGATCCACCACGGCCACCGGAAATGGGAATCGGCCACCACGCGCCTGTTCGGCTTGCATCAATCGAGCGCTTACTGCCGCGTCGTTAAACACACAAAAACCGCCCCCCTTGTCGGCATGGGCATGGTGCGTGCCACCCGCAATATTGGCCGCTACACCGTGCGCCAGAGCTGCGCGGCAGGCACCGATCGTCGCGCCCACCGAGCGCCGCGCTCGCTCCGCCATCGCTGTACTCCAGGGAAAGCCAATCTCGCGCATGGCACTGGCGCTGATGCTGCCAGAGGCAATCGCGTCGATGTATGAAGGGGTGTGGGCAAGCGCGAGTTGCCCGTCGGTTGCTGCCAGGGCGGGCTGCAGCGAAATCTGCGGCAAGTCGTGGGCCAGACAGTCACGCAGCATCTGGTACTTGACCATTGGAAACCGGTGCCCGG